>JBOGBZ010000236.1:0-7614 GCA_051656485.1 Cellulosilyticaceae bacterium | reverse complement strand
AGGAAGCAGTGCATTGTATTCATTGGCAAGGAGAATACTATTGATAAGTTTGTCTTTGGCACTACCAGGGTGAACGCTTACACCACTGAAAGTTACTTTAGAACCAGCAGCATTGAAGCTTTGAGATTGGATCTCGCCTAATGTACCACCGTCGATGGTGTAAGCAAAGTCTGCACCAAAGCGTGCTACGTCAAAGTGGTCTACACCGTGGCCTACTTCTTCATCAGGTGTGAAGCCGATACGGATAGGTCCGTGCTGGATTTCAGGGTGTTGAAGTAAGTATTCGCAAGCAGTCATGATGGATGCGATACCTGCTTTATCATCAGCCCCAAGAAGGGTTGTACCATCTGTTGTGATGAGATCTTCGCCTACCATGGTCTTAAGAACTGGGAACTGAGTAGGTGAAAGGACGATGTTTTTTTCTTTATTGAGAATGATCGCTTCACCATCGTAGTTAGAGACCATTTGAGGATTCACGTTTTTGCCACTGAAATCAGGTGCAGTATCCATATGTGCAATGAAACCAATGGTTGGCAATTCTTTATCTGTGGTAGCAGGTAGTGTAGCAAACACATAGCCGTGCGCGTCCATTGATACATCCACAAGACCGAGTGATTCACATTCGGATTTCAGCATTTTTCCAAATTCAAGTTGAGATGCTGTGCTAGGGAATGTGGTGCTTTTTGAATCAGACTGTGTATCAATTTTGACATACTTTAAAAAGCGATTAATAAGTGTTTCTCTTAACATAGTGAGACTCCTTTGTGGTAAAATATAGTTATGCACATGTAGTATAGCACAAACAACCAATAAATGGTATGATGCTAACAGAGTATAAGTGTAGAAAGGATATGCATATGATTTTATTATCAGCTTCGGAAATGAGTAAGATATATGGCGAAAAAGTCATCTTTGACCAGATATCTTTTACAATTAATAATACTGACAAAATAGGGCTCATTGGGATCAATGGTACAGGAAAGACAAGTCTTCTACGTATGATTGCAGGACTTGAAGTGCCTGATCGTGGAGAAGTCATTACTTCCAATGAACTTGCTATAGAATATCTTCCCCAAAATCCGTATTTTGATGAGGAGGCTACTGTTATTGAGCAGGTGTTTAAAGGTACATCAAAGTTCATGCAAGTTCTCCGTGATTATGAAAAGACGGTTTTAGCTATTGAGCAACGACCAGAAGATACAAAATTACAAGAAAAGCTCATCAAACTCAGTGAAGAGATGGACTTAGTGGATGCGTGGCAGGTGGAAAGTGAAGCCAAAGCCATCCTTACAAAGCTAGGTGTCACAGACTTTAGCCAGCAAGTAAAGACCATGTCTGGTGGGCAGAAGAAGCGTATCGCCCTTGCGGGAGCGCTTATACGCCCATGTAATTTACTGATTCTGGATGAGCCTACCAACCACTTGGACAATGATACCATCGATTATCTAGAAGAGCTTTTAAAGACCAAAAAGTGTGCAGTACTTATGGTTACCCATGATCGTTACTTCTTAGACCGCATCACAAACCGTATTATCGAACTAGATGGTGGTAAGGTATATGAGTACGAAGGCAATTACGGCACATTCCTTGACCTTAAAAGTCAGAGAGAGCAAGCTAGAGAACGTATGGAAGAAAAGCAGCGTGCCCTGTATAAGCAAGAGTTAGAATGGATGCGTAAAGGTGTAGAAGCTAGACGTACCAAGCAAAAAGCAAGACAAGAACGCTTCTATGACCTAGAAGACAACATGGCGAATCGTCGCCAAGATAAATTAGAGATAGGCCTTCAAACGTCACGTTTAGGAAAGAAAATCATAGAAATCGAGCATGTGAATAAAGCTTTTGGTGACAAGCGTGTGCTTCAGGACTTTAGTTATACTTTTGTACGTGGTGACCGTATCGGTATCATCGGGAATAACGGGATCGGCAAGTCTACTTTACTGAATATGATTTGTGGGCATATGACACCAGATAGTGGGAGCATTGCCATCGGTGATACAGTCAAGATTGGGTACTACTCTCAGGAAAGCAAAGATATGAATGAAAGCCTGCGTGTCATTGATTATATCAAAGAAAAAGCAGAGTACATTACGGTAGAAGATGGCCAAAAAGTATCGGCTGGCAAGATGCTTGAGCGATTCCTTTTCCCAGCCCATGTACAGTATACGCCTATTAGTAAGCTTTCAGGAGGCGAGAAGCGTCGCCTTTACCTTTTAAGTGTATTGATGGAAGACATCAATGTGCTGCTACTGGATGAGCCGACCAACGACCTAGACATTCAAACACTTCAGATACTTGAGGATTATATCGATACTTTTGATGGACCAGTGGTGGCGGTATCCCATGACCGTTACTTCTTAGACCGCGTCTGCGAAAAACTCTTTGTATTTAAAGGTGATGGTGACGTACAGTACAGTATAGGAAACTATACGGATTATGTGACTTACCGCCAAGAAGAAGTGGCACAAAAACAAAAAGAAATGGTGAAGACGAAAAGTGTGGATACACGTGTGAAGCCACAGGCGAAACTTAAGTTTAGCTACCACGAAAAGCAAGAGTATGAAAAGATAGAAAGCGTCATCGAAGCATTAGAAGAAAAGCTTGAGCAGATCGAAACGGAGATGGGTAAAGCTGCGACCAACTATGGTAAGCTTAATGAACTCACAAAAGAAAAAGAAGAAGTAGAAGAAGCATTAATGGAAAAAATGGAGCGCTGGGAGTATTTAAGTGAACTTGCATCTAAAATAGAAATGCAAAATCAGTGAATATTTATTAACCCTAAAATCACATAATAATGAGGAATAAATGTTAGACAAACTCAAAAATAAATCTATCTATTTATTGGCAAAATGTGTATAATAAAAAAAGAACACATAAGGAGGAAATGAAGATGGAAGACAACAACCTTACGATGGCAGACTTAATGGCTGAAATTGACAAAACAATGAAACGCATTTATAGAGGAGATATCAAAAAAGCAACAGTTGTATCTGTAGAAGATGCAAATATCGTGCTTAATATTGGGTACCATGCAGATGCAATCTTATCATGGAACGAATATAGTTATGATGAAGTAGCTAAAGAAGATGTACAAGTAGGTGATACCTTTGACGTACAAGTTGTGAAAATAGATGATGGTGATGGCAATGTTTTAGTATCTAAGCGTCGTGCAGAAGCTGAAGTAGCATACGAGAAGATTGAAGTAATGTACAAAAACAAAGAGCACTTTACTGTTAAACTTAACAATGCAGTAAAAGGTGGTCTTCTTACATCTGTACAAGGCGTACGTGCCTTTGTACCAGGTTCACAACTTACAGATACATACGTTTCTGATTTAAGTGAGTATGTAGGAAAGACAATCGAAGTAGAAATCATCGAATTCAATCCACAAGCGAAAAAACTTGTGTTATCAGGTAAAGCAATCGCAAAAGCTAAATCAGAAGCGCTACGCGCGTCACGTTTTGAAGCTATTGTAGAAGGCGATAAGTACGAAGGTGTAGTGACAAAGCTTATGCCATACGGTGCTTTCGTTAATATTGGTGGTGTAGAAGGCCTTGTACACAATTCAGACCTTTCTTGGACACGTATCAAGCATCCTTCAGATGTTGTAAAAGAAGGAGACAAAGTAACAGTAACAGTACTTGGTCTTGATAAAGAAAAAGGTAAGATCTCTCTTGGTATGAAAGATGTAGCTATGGACCCATGGTTCTTAGAGACAGCTAACTTAGAAGTTGGTCAAATCACTACAGGTACAGTTGGTAAGTTCATGAGCTTTGGTGCTTTTGTTAAACTTAGCCAAAATGTAGAAGGACTTGTACACATTTCTCAAATCTGTGAGAAACGTATCGCTAAGCCAGAAGAAGCTTTAGAGCTTGGTCAAGAAGTACAAGTGAAAATCGTAAACATCGATAAAACAAACAAAAAAATCGGCCTAAGCATGACTGAAGTTAAAGAAGAAGTAGACCAAGACATGCAAGCTTTCATGGCACCAGAAGAAGATGAGACATTATCAACTTTAGGTGATATTGCAGGAGATGCATTCAAAAAGTTATTTTAGTAGCAAACACTTAGAGAAGTATCCTTTCTAAAAGAAGGGGTATTTCTCTTTTTTAATAAGAGAGGTAAAGCGATGCTAAAGGAAACGGGATTAATTATTTTTGATATTGATGGGACACTCCTTGACTCGGTAGATTTTAATAAGGCGAATCTGAATGGCGTGCTAGAAAAGAGGGGGTACAGCTACCGCGTGACTGATGAACGTATCAGAAGTTACTTAGGTTGTACAGCAGAGGATTTTTACCGCGGGGTATTAGACGAGGCGAGCTATGGGGAATGGGAAAGTATCCGAGCGGAAGCAAGAAGTCAAGCGGGAGAGATGATGCTACGACACGGCAAGGCTTTTGAAGGTGTGTATGAGACGTTTGAAACCTTACACAAAAAAGGCATCAAGCTGGTGCTTTATAGTAATTGCTCGAGACCGTATCTGGAGTCGGCAGTGGAACTTATTGGCATAGGGCCTTTTTTGAGTTATACTGAATGTGTAAAAGACAATGGACTAGAAAAGCCTGTATTACTCCAGAAAATACGAGACAAATATAAAGAACATCACGCCATTGTCGTAGGCGATCGCATCCATGATGTAGAGGCGGCAAAAATCAATGGTATACCATCAGTAGGGGCAGTGTACGGCTATGGTAAAGATGAAGTAAAAGATGCAGACTTTAAGATTAGTCGTATGAGTGACCTTTTAGGCTTACTTGAAGACTAGGGTAATGACTTAAGCGAAAGAGATAGGGTGGGAACGTCAACATGAATTGGATAAAGAAAATCTTAAAACCAAAAAAAAACACGCAGTATCACGTCCAATATGAACAAAGTGATGCTACGCGCTTGTTTGATGAATTAGAAGAGTTGGCTATTAAAAAACAAAAGCTGAGAAAGTACGCTGATCAATTAGAGAATAAGAAATCTCAGGTGGCATTGTACGAACAGCTAGAGGAAGAAGATATAAAAAATCTAGCATTATGGGTAGGACAATACAAAGGGATTATGGAGCAAAAACACCTACTAAAGGGTAGACTTATCAAAAACAATCGTTCTTTGTACCATCTTGCGCAATATGAAGAAGAATTGCCAGAATTGATGAAAGAAATGAGCTTGACAGAGCGCTTTGTGAAAGAAAATGAGAGAGATATGATTTATCTTGAAGAAGAAAAAGAAGACTTGATAGAAGAACGGGAAGTGCTTTTACAAGGGTATCGTTTCTTGAAAGGCTTTATCGTTGTATTTGTACTTGTATTAAGTGCACTTTTACTAGGAGGCTTCGGGTTGTTGCAGCTTTTAAGAGAAGGGATCTGGGTATACTTAAGCATCGTGAGCATTGCTTTAGTCCTTTTCTTAGCGGGGATTCTTTATGCGAAAGAGTACTTAGAAAGAGAACTCCGTAAAAACGAACTCCTTCAAAAGAAAGTGGTTAAGTACTTAAATAAAGCGAAGATACGCTACTTCCATCATAAACGCTATCTAGATTTTCAATTTGAGAAGCTAGGCGTAGACAGCCATGCGAAGTTGGAGATGTACTATAACCGTTACATAAAAAATAAAGACAATGAGCAGCAGTACAATGCCTTTAATCGTCAATTAATGACTATCGAATCACGTATGGGTGAACTGTTTGAAAGCTATGACATCATCTACGATGAGATGGGAGCTATCGAAGAGTGGCTGCAAGCACCAAAGAAAGCTCAGGCGGCACAAAAGATCGTGGAGCAAGGTGAACAGCTGATGCAGCAGATAGGAGGGATAGAAGCTTTAGAAGAGGAACTTTGGCGCGAAGTGTATGTACTTAAAGAAATGCCAAAATACACAACGCTTATAGAAGACCGCATCCAAAAGTATTTAATCCTTACAAAAAATGAAGTTCATCAAGAAGTATCTTGACAAAGCGGCATAATGTGCCTAAAATGTTAAGTAAACTAATAGATTACATGCTAAGAAAAAGAGGAGTATGGTGTGGACACGTCAAGAGAGAAAGACTTAGAAGCTGAGAGGTCTTTTACGGAGGTTGTACCAGAAGGTAGCTTTGGAGCACTACTTTTGAAATACAGTAGAAAGTAGCGGGTATGCCCGTTATAGCACATGAGCGCTTAGTGAAAACTAAGAATAAAGGTGGTACCGCGAGCTTTTTCGTCCTTTTTTTAAGACGAAAAGGCTCTTTTTTATTTTCCACCCCTAAAAAGAGGTGATAGATAATGGAAGCTATGGGCTTTGTGATGCTTTGTATAGGGCTTATGATTGCAGTCTTTGCTAAACGCATCGTACTTGCAAAGGTAAGGTTAGATGAAGCGGACAAAAAAGAAATGGAGCTTTTAGCGACGGGTGGTATTATTGCCGTCCGTGTAGCAGGCGTTATTGTAGCTTTATTAGGCTTGCTATTTTTAGCTTTATAATAAACGTTAGTTTATAGAAAAATAAAGGAGGACTAAGATATGAAAAACTTAGAAAAAGTATACGATCCGAGTATCGTAGAAGAAAGACTTTATAAAAAATGGATGGATGCAGGGTACTTCCACGCAGAAGTAGACAAGACAAAAAAACCATTCACGATCATGATGCCACCACCAAATATTACTGGGCAACTTCACATGGGGCATGCACTTGATAACACGCTTCAAGATATCCTTATTCGTTTCAAGAGAATGCAAGGGTACAATGCACTTTGGATGCCAGGTACAGACCATGCAAGTATTGCAACAGAAGTAAAAATCGTAGAGAAGCTTCTTAGCGAAGGCATTCGTAAAGATGACTTAGGCCGTGAAGGTTTCCTAGAGAAAGCATGGGAGTGGAAAGAGCAGTACGGTGGTACCATCACATCTCAGCTTAAAAAGATCGGTACATCTTGTGACTGGGAACGTGAACGATTCACAATGGATGAAGGTTTATCAGAAGCCGTACAAGAAGTATTTATCAAACTTCATGAGAAAGGTTACATCTACAAAGGTGCACGTATCGTTAACTGGTGTCCAGTATGTCAGACGACGATTTCAGAAGCAGAAGTAGAGCACAAAGAAAGTGCGGGTAACTTCTACCACCTTCGCTACCCAGTAGTAGGTACAGATGAGTTTATCCACTTAGCGACTACACGTCCAGAGACACTTCTTGGAGATACAGCGGTAGCCGTTAATTCAAAAGATGAGCGTTATGCACACTTAGTAGGTAAGATGGTGAAGCTTCCTCTTACAGAGAGAGAAATCCCAATCGTTGCAGACCACTATGTAGACATGGAGTTCGGTACAGGTGTTGTTAAGATTACACCAGCACATGACCCTAACGACTTTGAAGTTGGCGGTCGTCATGACCTTCCACAAATCTGTGTCATGAATGATGATGGTACCATGAATAACCTTGCTGGTAAGTATGCAGGCATGGAGCGCTACGAAGCGAGAAAAGAAATGCTTAAAGACTTAGAAGAGCAAGGCTTCCTTCTTAAGATTGAGCCACACACACATAACGTAGGTACACATGATAGATGTAAAGCTGTCATCGAGCCAATGATCAAAGCACAATGGTTCGTACGTATGGAAGAAATGGCGAAGCCAGCTATTGAAGCTTTAAAGA
>JBOGBZ010000235.1:0-14156 GCA_051656485.1 Cellulosilyticaceae bacterium | reverse complement strand
TCTAATTTTTCTATACTTCCTCTTGTAATGAACTGCAAAGATATCCTCTTGGCACAAATAATCAAGTAACTCCTCGATTAAGTCCTCATACTTCTCAAGTTTCCAGTTCATCATACTGTTTTCCATTTGTAAGTCCTCTTTTTCTGTTATCGCATTAAAGATTGATTGCATGTGCTCTGCCTCCTATATATTCTGTTTCTGTAAATAGATACTCAATGTCTAGATGTGGGAAGTATAGTTGCTTTAGCTTGATCGCTTCATCCACACTAAAAGTTGTCTTGCCAGTCATTCGTGATGAGATTGTTGCCTCTCTCTTATTTAATGCCTCTGCAAAATCTTTTGCTCTGATGCCATATCGCATCATTTCAGCTTTTAAATTGTTTAACACACTTTCACCTGCTTTCTTTTCTGCGAATCTCACTTGCACTTTTCCGTGCTGCGTTTTCGCTACAAGACATATGATAAATTCAAATTTCGTCTATCATAGAAGCCGTTTATGATCCGTTTTTAAACCCAAAAGGCCCTTTTGTTAACAGTGGGTTCAAATTATTGGTTAAGCTTGGGCAGATTGGAAGGAGTATGCAAATTGCTTGGTAGGATTTTGTAAAAGTCAGCCAAATTGGTAGTAAGCTGGTTATATATGGTTTGTAATTGGATACTGTTTCAATATTGGGTTCATATTTGTTTACAATGGGTTCAAATTGTTGGAATGGATAGGAAAAAGTGCAAAAAAAATAAGCCTAAGACTTTTAGCGTCGTAGACTTATCCTTCTTATTATCTTGGAACTCTTGGCTTAGAATATTTATTCATTGTTAAGTATTACATTTATTAATTTGAGATAGGTATCTTGTACACCATTTCGTACACCATTCTGTACACCATTCGTACACCATTTTTACACCATTTTTACACCATCTCTTACTTCATTTTACCCTTTATCTGATAAATCAATATTTTCCAAAAACCATGTATCCCTTTGAGGTCAATGCCTTCAGCCTATCTCATTTAAATCAAACGGCGTCTTCTGATACACGTAGTAATTCAGCCAGTTGGAGAACATGATATAGGCATGTGACCTCCAGCTTACGCGTGCTCCCTTTTCCATTTCATCATCTATATAGTAGTTGTGAGGCATCTCTATCGGTAACTGCTTTTCCAAATCCCTTTTGTACTCATTCCCTAATGTGCATGGGTCATACTCTGCATGACCTGTAGCGAAGACTTGCTTGCCGTCTTTTGATGCTACGAGTGCTACTCCTGCTTCTTCCGAGTAGAGCAGTAAATTCAGTTCTTTATGGGCCACCACATCTTCTTTAGAGATACTTGTATGTCTAGAGTGTGGGATATATACCTCATCATCTAATCCTTGCACCATACTTTCTCTTCCTACTATTTGGTGTGCAAATACACCGAACTTCTTTTTGTCTAGGCTATGCTTCTGTATACCGTAGTGGTAGTACAGGCCTGCCTGTGCCCCCCAGCATATATGGAATGTGGACGTCACGTGCTTTTTAGACCACTCCATAATACTTGTCATCTCATCCCAGTAGTTCACTTCTTCAAATGCCATCTGCTCCACTGGTGCCCCTGTAATAATCATCCCATCGAAAGTCTCTTCTTTGACTTCTTCAAAGGTTTTATAAAAAGTTTCTAAGTACTGTGTAGATGTATTCTTGCTTTCATGAGAGATAGGTCTTAGAAGTGTGATATCAATTTGCAGTGGTGTATTCCCAAGTAGTCTTAGTAACTGCACCTCTGTCTCTTGCTTGATCGGCATAAGGTTTAAGATAACTATCTTTAATTCCCTTATGTCCTGTGTCATTGCTCTTGCCTCATCCATAATAAAGATATTTTCTTTTTGTAGGATTTCCCCTGCTGGCAATTGATTTGGCACGCGTATTGGCACGTTGTCGCCCCCCTAAATTTGATATGATTGTTTAATGCTTTCTTCTAGTTCTTTATTGAAGGCACGTAGTTTGTCTACATTGCTTTCTTCCCATAGTTCCCAAAACATTTCATAAATGTGCGTCATATCTTCTTGCTCTTTTGTCTTGGCCAATGCTTGTACATTTCCAAAGATGTCTGCAACGACATTAGATTCTACCTGGAAGCCTTCTTGAGACTTCAGTACTTCTTCTCGTATCTCTGCCATTTCCTGGTCTAGTCTATAAGCAGCTTCTGCCGCTTTACTCAGTCTCTCTTGGAGATGCTCTGGCATATTTTGCTGATATTTATAGCGAAGGGAGTGCTCAATGGTTGCCCAGAAGTTCATCGCTAGTGTACGAATCTGAATCTCTGCAAAGATAAGCTTCTCGCCTTGTGTGGTTTGCACCGGATATTTTATAATGACGTGATAACTTCTATAGCCACTTGGCTTTGTATTGCCGATGTAATCACGTTCTTCTACCACATACATATCCTTACCATGACGGTTACGGATAATCTCTCTTACTTTATAGATATCTTCTACGAATTGGCACATAATGCGAATCCCTGCGATATCTTCCATTTTTTCTTCTATCTGATCTAACGGTATATTTTTCTTTTTTGCTTTCTCGAGGATGCTCGATATCTTCTTTACACGCCCTGTAACAAATTCTATTGGGGAATATTCCTCTATATTGACACATTCATTACGAATGCCTTTGAATTTAATTTTGAGTTCTTCAACAGCTTGTGTATAGGGACTTAACATCATCTTCCAGTTGTTTATTTCCACCCTTGTCACCATCCTTTATACTTTTACTAGTCTACTTATATTATACCTAATTCCATATGTATCCTCAACTTAAATCGCAATGTTTCATATTTTTATAACTTGTCTCATAAATTGTACTAGTTATCTATTTTTTTTGAGGAAGGAGACATTATGGGAAAAAAAGCACTTATCACCGGAACCATTGCATTAACCATTACAGGCTTTATCACACGTATTCTTGGATTTTTGTTTCGTATTTACATGTCAAATATTATGGGGGCAGAGGGTCTAGGACTTTATCAATTAGTCTTCCCCATTTATATGCTTATATGGGCAGCTTCTTCAGCAGGTATCTCTCTAGCTGTCTCTCGTAAAGTAGCCGAGTTCACCGCCCGTGGCAAGCATGCCGATGCTGTACGCACCTTAAAGTCTGCCATCGTACTTGCTGTGTCCATTAGTTTTGTCTTATCGGGTCTTATCTTTGTATTCGCGCCTTGGGTCGCTGAGTACTATGTTCATGAGCCGAATACCGCCCTAGGTCTTAAGTACCTCTGTATTTGTGTGCCTTTTATGGCCACTGCTTGCTGTATCCGCGGTTACTTCCAAGGTCGCCAAGAAATGTCCATCTCTGGCATCGCTCAAGTTGTGGAGCAGCTTGCTCGTATGGTCGTCATCTATATCTTCGCTGGTTTTTATATTCCTCGTGGTCTAGCTTATGCCTGTGCACTTGGAACCTTAGGACTTTGCGCTGGTGAACTGATGTCATGCATCTTTACCTTTATTATGTTCAAAATCAAACAACGCAAACTCAAACCTACTATGCCTACACTTTCTTATGGAACACTCATGAGCACACTGATTGCCATTTCGATTCCTATTACAGCCAATCGTTTCTTAACCTCTGGCTTATCTTCTATCGAAAACATCTTGATTCCAATTCAACTTCAAAAATACGGTTTATCCTCTAGCGAATCCCTCGCTATGTATGGTATGTTTAGCGGTATGGCTTTGCCACTTCTATTCTTCCCATCTATGGTCACTACTTCGATTTCTACAGTACTTGTCCCTGCACTTTCCGAAGCGTCTACCAAGAAAAATACTTATCAGCTCCATAAAACCGTCAGTAAATCCATTCAATACGCATCCCTGATTGGCATTGGTGCTTGCGGACTCTTCTTGACCCTTGGACAAGAGATTGCACTTGTATGCTACGGTGCTGATGACGCACTCGTTGGCGAAATGCTAAAAGTCTTAGCGATTATTTGCCCCTTCTTCTATCTACAAGGTATTTTAACTGGAATGCTTAATGGCCTAGGCCTCCAAAAGCTCACTTTCAAAGGAAATATCATGGCTTCTATTCTTTGCATCGGTGCCATCCTTATTCTCGTACCTCGCCAAGGCATTATGGGCTTTATACTTGCTCTACTCATTCAATCCGGCTTCGTGACCATTTATCATCTACTTCATGTACTCAAACATATCTCTCTCCGCGTAGACGTGGTCGGTTGGATGCTTAAACCTACCCTTGCTGCTATCGTTGGCTGTCTCTTTATGAAGTATCTTCATACACACTACCTGATGCAGATGTTCTCCCTTACAGTCTCTACGATCATTGCCGTCGGCGTACTAGGTGTCTTCTACCTCACCTTCCTCTTCTTGTTCAGATCACTCACCAGAGAGGACATTCAGATGTTTCTTCATTAATGCTTCATGACCTTCATCAGTCATTTCATAGTACCTAACGCCTTCTAAGGCTGTCGGTAAATACTGTTGTTCTACATAATGGTGTGTATAGTTGTGTGGGTAGAGGTATTCTACACCTCTTCCTAATTCTTTTGCGCCACTGTAATGTGCATCGCTCAAATGGAGTGGGACCACTCCGATATCACGATTTTTCACATCTCTAAGTGCTGCATCGATACCTAAGTAAGCTGCATTACTTTTTGGTGCACAGGCTACATAGGTAGCCGCCTGAGCAAGAATGATACGACCTTCTGGCATACCGATGCGTTCTATTGCCATCATGGCATTATTGGCTACCACGAGTGCTTGTGGGTCTGCATTGCCCACATCTTCACTGGCACAAATAGTAATGCGTCTTGCGATGAATTTTGGGTCCTCGCCAGCTGCTATCATACGCGCAAGATAATGGAGTACCGCATCTGGGTCACTCCCTCTCATACTTTTTATAAAAGCGGAGATAACATCATAATGGTTGTCTCCTTTTTTGTCGTAGTTCAGCATACGCTTTTGGATGCATTCTTCCAATACATCGGATGTTAGATTAATCTTCCCATCTTCACTTCTAGGTGTGGTCATAACACCTAGTTCCACTGCATTCAGCGCACTTCTTGCATCGCCACCACATTGTCTTGCGATGAAGTCTATGGCTTCTTCTGTAATGGTCGCCTCGTACGCACCAAGACCACGTTCTGTATTTTCTACTGCTACTTTGATGATGGTCTTAATCGCTTCTTCTCCTAAGGGAACGAGTTCAAAAATAAGCGAGCGTGAAAGGAGCGCACGATTCACCTCAAAGTATGGATTTTCCGTAGTTGCACCAATGAGAATCAGTGTGCCATCTTCCGTATAGGGTAAGAGCGCATCTTGTTGGGCCTTGTTAAAACGATGAATCTCATCGACAAAAATAATCGTTTTATTACCTGCAAGTGCCATATGGTCTTTGGCTTCTTTAACCGCCGCTGTAATATCCGCTTTACCACTGGTGGTAGCATTCAGTGTGGTAAACTTAGCCTTCGTCGTTCCTGCAATGACTTTAGCAATCGTTGTCTTTCCTGTACCTGGTGGTCCATAAAAAATAATAGACTGAAGCTTGTCCGCTACAATGGCACGATAAAGTAATTTATCTTTGCCCAATATATGTTCTTGTCCTACGATTTCTTCTATCTTTCTTGGTCGCATACGGGATGCTAAAGGTGAGTCGCTATCTTTTTTCTTTTCACTTATATAATCAAATAAGTCCATAAGGCACCTCATTTCTTTTGTATCTTTTCTTTAATTATAGCATAGACTTGCCAGCGTATTTTAAACAAAAAATAAAGAAAAAGGAAAAAGCCCGCTTAAGACTATAACAAGTATAGTTTTAAGTAGGCTTTTATAAGTGATAAAACCAACGACGATCATGAATACGGCTGACTTTGTGTAGTCCTACTCATAATCCTTAACTTTCTGGTGGATCTTCCCCAGCAGAATTATCTGCTTCTGTATCTCCTGCCTGATGGTCTAGAACGATTTGGTGAGTACAATTATTCATCGTAAATTCCCTCCTACATTCTTTATTGGTTTTACAAAGTTAGTATGTGCAGGAAATCTCCTTTTATACTAAAAAAAATATTTTTTATTGTCTGCAATCGAGAGGTAGCTTATCTGGATGAATATGCCCTGCTCTCACTAGCTTTTTAAAAATCTCAAAAAACTCTGGATCAAATTCATGGGCAAAGCGATCCATCTCTTCGATGGCTTCTTCTATAGTTCTAGCTGGTTGATAAGGTCTCTTAGTGGTAATCGCATCAAAAGTATCTACGATTGCTATGATGCGTGCCTCTATAGGTATCTCTTCACCTTTTAATCCATAAGGATAACCACTTCCATCATAGCGTTCATGGTGACATTCTACCATGCGACATATCTCCTCATCAAATTGGAATTCTTCTCGCAACATTTTTGCGCTATACAATGAATGCTTATTCATCTCTTCTCTTTCTTCCGGTGTAAATCGCCCAGGCTTTTGTAAGATTTCATCCGCAATTTTACATTTCCCAATGTCATGTAACTGTGCTGCATAACCTAATTTCTTTGCTGAAGTAATGTTTTTTTCGCTGTGTTGTAAGAAAGTCGCTGCATACATGGCAACACGTGTACTATGCCCCTTGGTATAGCAATCTTTTTGTTCTATTTGATTAAGTACTTTTCGCAATTCCTTTAATTCGTCACTTATATTTGCATAGTGTGGCTCTGTGGTATAGTAAAGAATCTTTGTATCTTCTTCCATGTGGCCCACCACATCTTCTTCTAAATCTCTAATATAAAAACTATCGCCTGCTTTTACTTCTACTATTTCGCCATCAATTTTAAATTGTATATGACCACTTATTACATATAGAAATTCAAGTGTCTCGTCTAATGCATTGGGTCCAATATACAGTTTTTGATTTTTAGGAATGTTTCCTATCATGACTTGTGTCTGCTCATTTTGCACCACAAGTTCAAAGCCTTCGTTTGTATTTATACTCCCTAATGCATGCTTAAAATAAATACCCTTCATGTCTCTTCTCCCTACATTCTATATTAGGCGAATATTTGTTTGAATATCTTTATTATAGTTTACAATGTTTAGATTTTCAACAAATTGCGACACGATTCTTATCATTTATCATATTACTCTATAAGTCTTTATTCTTTATTTACTTTAATTTCTGTCCATATATAATCATACATTTGTCGTGCTTCAAGTGGTAAATCTACATACACTTCACTTAATGCCATGATCTCTGACGGCATATAAGCATTTGGATTGTTTCGGATATGCTCATCTTGCTCGAGCCTTGCTTCACGGTTTGGTGTGGTGTAACCTATCTCCGATGCAATTCTTAAGGCACTTTCTTTGCCACTTACGAAGTTGATGAATTTCTCTGCTCCTGCTACATTGTTTGCATTTGTAGGAATACATAAGCTATCAATCCAGAAGTTAGCACCTTCTTTAGGTACCACATACTGTAGATTTGGATATTCATCTTGAAGATTTAAGCCTTCGCCAGACCAGATCATATTAATAGCCGTCTCACCTCTTGCAATCATCGTGGTTCCATTATCGACACCATAAATAGGTGCTACTAAAGCACGTTGCTCAAGGAGTGCTTGCTTGGCTTCTTCTAATTCCTCTGGATTCTCTGAATTCAGTGAATGTCCTAGCTTCTTCAGTGCTGCACCGATAGTATCTCGGTAAGTGTCAAACATAAAGACCTGACCTTTGTACTTTTCATTCCACATGATGTCCCAGCTATCTACTTCTTCTGTCACTACGTTTTTATCATACACAAGGCCTACTGTTCCAAACATATAAGGTACAGAGTACTTATTGCCTAGGTCTATCTCTAAATCCATGTATTCCGCATCCATCTGTGCTAGATTTGGTAGTTTCTCTTGGTTGAGTTCTTGAACTAAGCCTTCTTCGATCATCTTTGGCATCAATGCATCGGATACGAGGATGACATCATAGTCTGCACCACCTGCTGCAATCTTTTGATACATCGCATCCATATCATCAAAAGTACCCATATTTACTTTAATACCATATGTTTTTTCAAACTCTTTAAGTGTTTCCTCATCTATATTCGCTCCATAGTTGAAGAAACTAATCGATTCTTTTGGTCCCATACTACATCCTGTAAATGCTAACGTCGCTCCAAGAATACAGCTTACTAGACCTACTAATTTCATATATTTTTTCATTATTTTACGCTACCTTTCATCTACTTACTTTTATAAATCTTATTTAGGTATAGAATACCCTAACTATCCTATTATAATCATTTCTCTCATTTTTTCAAATAATAATTATCAGCTAATTGATTTTATTTCCACAAAAAAATACTGCTAGATTTTCTAACAGCCATTTCCTTAGTCTTATCCTACATTTAAATCCTTTAAATTAATATGCACATGATTCCCCTCACCATTGCCATTACCACATACCACAATCTGTGTGTTTTTACGTAGTAGCAAAATAATCATAGTGACGATTCCTGCAATACACATCCAAAACCATTTCTCTTCGTAAAATGCTTTTTTCTCCATAGCGCCCACCCTATTCTTTTTGATTTTATTTTATCATATTTCACTTTACTCAGGTATATGCTTTTATCATTTCTCTTGATGCTGATAAAACTGCTCCACTGCACCCTTACAAGCCTGCTGATCCACAACTTCATACGGCAAGAGATGTTCTGGTAAAAGAATTTGATACGTAGGACTTAGATAACGATCATCAATCAAAAGTGCCACCCCTTCATCTGCTTCTGTCCGTATAAGTCTTCCTACCGCTTGAAGCACCTTATTCATCCCAGGATAGGTATACGCATAATGATAGCCTTCCATCCCCTTCTCATCAAAGTAGTATTTAATCAAGTCTCTCTCCAGCCCTATCTGTGGAAGTCCTACGCCTACAACGATTACCCCTATAAGCCTATCGCCTGTGAGATCAATCCCTTCTGAGAAGATACCACCTAGCACACAAAAACCTATGGTCGTCTGCGTCGGATTTTTTTCGAACTGATTAAGATAAGCTTCTCGTGCTTCTTCGTCCATGGCAGTACTCTGCATACGAATAGGTAGGTCCGGATAATCTTTCTCACATTGTTTGTACACTTCCTCCATGTATTGATAGGATGGGAAGAATACCATGTAATTACCGAGCTTTGCCTCTGCAAGGGTTTGAATATAGTTTGCGATCTTGCTATAACTCATACTGCGATGCTGGTACCTTGTGGAGACGTCTCTTGCTATAAGTCTCAGATTTTTTTCTTTATCAAAGATAGAAGATAGATAGATGGCCTTATCATCTAATCCACCTAGCATATACTTATAGTACTGTATAGGTAGAAGCGTTGCCGAAAAGAAGATGGCACTTTGGCACGTACTCAGAATCTCACTTATAAGGAAGGATGGATCTAGACAAAACATCTTAATCCGTACATCATGCCCATAACTTTCACCGTAAGTCACGTAACGTTCATCATAAAGCTCATACATCTTCACGAAGTTCTGTGCCTCAAAATAAAAATCTATAAAGTCACTGGGCAAATCTCCCATACCTTCTTGTAACTTCATATCCACTTCTTCAATGAAAATTCTCACCATCTCTTTGAGCTGCTTCGGTGCTTCTTTACTAATGTAGCTTCCCGTCATTTCCATGTAACCTTTTTTGATTTCTGCTAAGTACTTACTCATCTTCTGAAGCGCCCCAGCTATCCCACTGGACTCTTTACCCAGTGCTTTCTTAGCTTGCTGTACCATGACTTTCGATAAAGTAGCCGAGAACATCTCCCGACCTCTATCCACTAAGTTGTGGGCCTCATCGATAAGAATCACAAAACCTTTGTTGTCCTTGAAGCGTTTTAAAGATGCTGTGGGGTCGAATACATAATTGTAGTCGCATATAATCACATCTGCGTGCAGGGATAAATCCAATGCTAGTTCAAAAGGACATACTTTATACTTCTTGGCATAGGTTGTAATCACTTCTCTTGTCAGCAAATCTTCATGGTCTAGTGCATCTTTTATCGCTTCATCCACGCGGTCAAAGTGCCCATTAGCATACTGGCAGTCTTCCCTTGTACATTTTCTTTCTGCTAGGAAACAGATCTTGTCCTTGGCAGTCAAAGTGATTGCCTTGACCTTTGCGCCACCGCCATACATGAGACGTACTGCCTCTTCTGCTACTGTACGGGTAATGGTCTTTGCTGTGAGATAAAAGACTTTTTCCACATGGCCTTCTCCCATCGCTTTCATTGTAGGAAAAAGGGTGCTGATGGTCTTGCCTGTACCTGTAGGTGCATTGACATACAGCTTTTGCCCTTCAAGGATAGACTTATAAATCGTAACGGCCATCTCCCTTTGTCCTGGGCGGTAGGCCTCAAAAGGAAAGGTGTATCCCTTCAAAGATTCATTTCTCTTTTCACACCATTCTCTTTGCCATTTAACTCTACTCCCATAACGCGCCAAAAGGTCTTCAAAGAACTTTTCCAACGTCTCAAAATCATACACCTGAAGGAGGTGCTTCATCCGCTTGGTTCCCAGATGATAGTATGTCAATCTCACACTGATAGACGGTAGCCCTTGCTGCTTGGCATAAATAAAAGCATAGCACTTCGCCTGTGCCCAGTGCAGTGGATTGTAATCTTCATCAATGTAGTCAAGCCTTGTGGTGGTCGACTTAATCTCGTCTATGGTGACACCGATAAGGTCTTGTATAATGCCATCTGCTCGCCCTTCTATGAGAAAGTCGATGCCTTCATAAGTTGTCTCATAGGCTAGAGGTACCTCCGCCTCATAATGTGCATCCATTGCTTGCTGCACCTTCTTATGAGCTATGGTCCCAAGCACCATACGATTGGTCCCTACTAGTCCTGTTGCATCGATACTCCCTTGCCTCATCACCGATTCTACTAATTCTCTGACGGCAAGTTTGATTTTTTCGTCTGCCATACGACACCTCCTTTCTCTCTTCATTCATTCCTCTAGTATAGCACACTCTCCCCAAGTTCCTCAAAGGGGGCTCTATAAAACAATGTTTGTGCACGCAAAAAGCACCCCTAAGGGCGCTTCTCTCTATGTAACGCTATCAGTTTGTATTACTAGCCGGTAAAGTTTCCATGAGAGCATAGAAATATTTAGATTCTCCTGTACTAAAATAGTCATACCAAGCTTCTAATGTGTCTGATTGAAACACACCTAAATGTTCAATAATTTGCTTTGCCCACAGTAAACCTGCCGTGGAACTTGCAGTAACAAGGTTATGATCCGCTATAGATGGCTTGTCTCTATAAAAAATTTGCCCTTTATACCCTGGCGAAAACATTTCAAGGAATCCTGGTCCATTACTTGTATGGGGACGCTTATCCAATAGCCCAAAGTTGGCAAGTGCAGCTGTAGCCCCACAGATTGCACCCACTGTAGCATCTATAGACAGCAATTCTCTTGCTTTTTCAATAATTGCACCATGCTTTGGGTCGTTCCATGTATTGGCACCTGGTAATAGCAACACACTTGTTTCACTCACAACCATATCATCAATTAAGCAATCTGGTACGATTGTTAGCCCACCCATTGTACTTATTGGCTCTTTAGAATAACTAACTGTTTTGAGTGATACTATCGGCGCATCCTTTTTGAAAAAACGCCCTGACTTCAACTCAGAAGTAACATACCCTAATTCCCAGTCGGCTAAAGTATCAAGAACATAAACATAGATTGTAAACATAAATTATTTGTAGTAGCTCAGTGTGTAACAAGTATATAACCATTGATAATACAACAACTATCACTTATTACACATTTCAAACTGTCTACTACGTCCTCCTTTTCTTTTATTTTGTACGACTTGTACTCATACATTTGTCTACTCTATTTAGAAGCTCATTATTAAACTTTAAAATTTTCAATGCCTCTTCTTGTTCTAATATATTCTTTTCGAAATATTTCCCCAAAATTATATCTGCAAAACACTGAGCTTGGATTACTTTCTTTCGCTCTAAATCAAAATGTACATTTCCATAGCTATGTGCAGATGGATTTCTTAAGTCGAAGAATAAATCATAGTAAAAGTCTAAATATGTTTTCCCTGCTTTAATAAATGTATCGTCTGCATTGATTCCTAATATACTTTTAAATCTTTCTTTATACGCAAAAACCTTGCCCTGTTTGCCTCGATTTGGTGGTTCACCTAATATACCTTCTACACATCGACATGCCTGTACTATTGCAGCTTCCATTTGAGGTAAAAGACTCGCTTGTTCCCAAATTTGTGGTTCATTAGTTAAATGATCATGCCAAGGGTGCTCACTAAGCTCACAGTGTAAGCAACAGTAGCTCAAATTAAATGAAGCATTTAATAATGCTAAAGACGTGAATGCCTTATCATCACGCACTAATATCTCTATTATATGTGCCATTGAAGATATATCTGTTGCTTTTACTATTCTTCCTTGTGACATACTATGTTTTTCTAAACTGTCTAAATTATAAAATACCGCTTCATCTATATTAGTAGATACAGTTTCAAAGTAATATATCCATTTATAATCTAGCTCATCAGTAGACCCAACATGCTCAAAAGAATACCAAAAAGCAAATGCCAATTGTAAAATAGAACCTATATTCTTCCAAAAAGGTTGCTCCTTAATGGATGTTAAAACTTCTGAAATTACAGCAGAGTTCTTATTCTTTTCATATGTCCATATATATACCTTTTCATTAGGAACCTCAAAAAAAGGATTAAGCTCTTTTACCCTAGGACAAAAACTATTCTCTATAGATATTCCTCTTAGAAAAGCGTGATAACAAACTTTATTAGGTGGTTCTGGTGGATATTTTTCTAATAATAATCTTCTTTCTTCTCTATCTTCTCTTAATGCCCCTCTAAATGCTTCACGCATATCTTCTGTGATAAATTCATTTCCCCCCACAGTTTCCATACATAATCATCCCCTTGTTTTTAAGATTTGTCTTTTTAGTCGTGCATTCTCTTCTTTAAGCTCTTCATAATCGACTAACTGGGCAATTAGTTTTTTCTTATCTTCTTCTAACTGTTTTACCCTTTCCCGAAGGGTAGTTATTTTTTCTTCTTGTAGTTGTACCTTATCTTTTGGTATGGCTATTACATTATCTAAAGGACTTGCTTTTGAAATAGCTCTAAGGCTAAGGATACGTTCTTTTAACTGTGCATTGTTGTATAAGGTTGAACGAGTAACCCCTGACTCTTTTGCGACTGTCTCAAAGTTAATAGGTTGCTTTTTACGTTTCAACTTATCAATGGCTCTATTAACCTTTTCTAGTGTCTCCTTGTTGCGTTGCTCTGCATGAGCTTTGATGCCTGCAACTTGTTTATCCGATATTTTCTTGTTCATTTAACTGTACCTCCAAGCTGTCTACTAATGGTTTAAGGGATTTATGCTTGATATATTGTTTCTGCCATTCACGTTCTCTCCCAAGTTCTTTAAGCCTATCCATTTCTTTCTCTAATAGGATTAATTCATCCTTTAGAATAGGGTAGAACTTAACTTCTGTGATGTAGTTGGGACAGTTGTAGAAGAAACAACCATCACCGTCACTACAATTACCACGCCTAAAATCATATAAGCATACACCTGTTGGAAGTGGGTTGAAGCTCATTGACTTTGAAAGGCTATCAATGGTTTGATCTATATCTTCCTGTGTTTTACCATGAAACATATCATCAAGTTTACCTTTGATTTCTTTAGCCCTAAGTCCCGCAATCTTTGATTCTGGACTTAGTATCATATCCGTATAAATTTCTTTTACCTCTTCCTCTTGTAGAGTAAGATAATGTGAAGTCATTTCTACCGATACGTGAGCATATTGTTTCATAATCATAGCGATAGGTACTTTCCTTTTGATTAATTCACGAACAAATGTTGCTCGGAATTGATGTGAAGTGAGTGGATATAAATTTCCTTTATTATCTCGTATATCATAACGTTTGATAAAGTTAGATAGCCTATTTTCGGTCCAGTTGTCTGTTTTTAGCACCCTAACATTATAATTACGGATAATGAATAATTGGATAGGTTACACTTAATTGGACAGTTTTTTTAAGGTCATGTAAAATAAATACTATATATTATCAGAGGAGTATTACCATGACCAATCAAAATCAAAAGAAACCACGTCGTACTTATACCGATGAATTTAAAAATC
>JBOGBZ010000234.1:0-6555 GCA_051656485.1 Cellulosilyticaceae bacterium | reverse complement strand
ATCTCACCTTTTTTTCCTACTTTTTTTACGTCTTGTGTTAAAATAACTTTCATTTTATTCACCTTCCTCTTGATATTCTGTGATAGCTTCTTTGATTTTTAATTTAGCTTCTTCTATAGTCATGCCTCTCAGCTGAGCACCTGCAATATTACGGTGTCCACCTCCGCCTAGTATCTCCATGATACGCTGTACATTGGTATCTTCTATAGAGCGTGCACTAACGAGTAAATCCTCACCATTTCTTGCAACGACAAAGGCTGCCTGTATCTCCTTGATATTCAGAAGTTCATCTGCTACTTGTGCTGCTAGAATGTTGTTATTACTATACTCACCCTCAACAGCTGTAATGACGATACCTTCTTGCCACATCTCCACATTCTTAATAGCTGTCGCTTTGATGCGGTAAGTATCTAAATCATTTTGGAAAAGCATCCTTACACGTGTACTATCTGCCCCTGCACGTCTTAAAAACGCTGCGGCTTCAAAAGTTCTTACACCTGTCTTAAATACAAAGTTCTTGGTATCAATTGTAATCCCTGCAAGCAACGCATCTGCCTCTATCTGAGTAAGCTTCACTTTATCCGTTAGATAGTTAAGGATCTCAGAGATCATTTCGCATGTAGACGAAATGAATGGCTCTATATAAGTAAGTACTGCATCTTCTATAAAGTCCGTACTTAAACGGTGATGGTCAAATACAACGACGTTCTCTGTCTTATCGAGTAATTCTGGATACTCCAGTTGACTTCGACGATGGGCATCTACCAATACGAGCAGTGTCTGCTTCGTTATTTCTTGGTCTGCTTTTTCCGTCGTTATAAAGATATCCTTGTACTCAGGCGTTGCTATAATTCTATCATAAATTCCCTGTACTGCAAAATTAGATTCACCTAATATAATCTGTGCTTTCTTACCCATAATGGTAGCTGCACGGTAAACACCCATTGCAGCACCTAAGCAATCCACATCGATGTTCTTATGTCCCATAATATAGACTTTATCGGCATCATGTAGAAGCTCTTTAAAGGCATACGCTTTAATTCTTACTTTGACACGGGTACTCTTCTCTACTTCCTTAGTCTTTCCACCGTAGAAAGTGTACTTATCATGGGTCTTAATAATCGCTTGATCGCCCCCACGTCCCAGTGCTAAATCAAATGCAGCTCTTGCATCTTCCTTTGACTGACCTAACGAAGTGAAGTTTCTACCAATTCCTATACTTACTGTAACCGGTAGATCATTCCCTACTTGTATATGTCGAAGTTCATCTAAAATATCGAATTTACGTTGCTGCATACTTTGTAAACTTTGCTCTGTAAAAAACAACATATAGCGATCTCTATCAAACTTACATAAACCTACATCGTTATTTTTAAACCAGATGCCGATCTTACGATCTATAATAGCTCCTAACATCGGTCGTCTTACTTCTTCTGTACTCTGCATGATTTCTTCGTAATTATCTATATAAAGATAGCCTAGCATACATTGCTGCTGCTTTACCTTTTCTTCGAGGATCTTCTCTTTACTAACATCTACAAAGTATGCTGTATAGTTAAAATCGATCTCAATTTCATCAAAGCTTACTTTTTGACAAATCATTTCATAGCGTTTTTCATTTTTTTCGACTAATCGCATATAGACTTCGTCATCTTTAGGTAAACTTTCTATTTGTATATCGGCAAAAATAGATCTTATGTTTTTTTCTAAAACTTCACCTTCTCCAATCATTGCTTGGAAGCTTTTATTATTCCACACAATATTCCCCAACTTATCTAATACGATAACTGGCATAGGCGCTTCTAAAAACATGTCTTTTTTTACACGGCATAGTTCATTGGCCTGAGTCGTCACTTCTTCCTGTACCGTCTTTTTTAGCTTATTCTCAAGAACAAAGCTATACGCAAAAAGGGATACAAATATAAGTGATGTACTCACCCCCATCAATGTACTTATATAAATAGTAAAGATTCCTTGTAAAATACCGAATCCAAAGCTGATCTGAGCGAATCTTAGTATATAGGTCATATACACTAAAGAATTATTCTTATCCTTTTTCATATCCTTATTACCTTCCCTAATATCTACTCCCTCAATATTAAACAATAATTTTTACTTTTCTAAAGTTAAATAGGGTATCTGCAAATCCAACTGCCATAAATACTGTTGGCATTCTGAAAAATAACATGACTATCGTTACTACAGCTAAAGTCTTTAAGCCAAAAGACCACTTTTTCCGTTTAAGGAGCACGGCTATTATGATGATTCCTAGACATTCTAATAAACTACTTATAAATACAAATAAATTCATTCCTAGTAAAACAAAAGATTCATTGTCATTTGCTCCAAGTTGGGTAAGAAGTAACGCTACTATCAGCAGTACTGTCATCCATTTAGAGAATGTAAACGAAAATATTTGTCTAAATGATCCTAATCGCCATTTCTTTAAACGTCCAATAAGTTGGATGATACCTACGTACCCTGCGGATAAGATCATTCCTATAATTAAAAATAAAGCTGGATATACCATACCTAAAATGTCTATTTGCATCCTTATCATATCTTTAAATGCTATGATGTATTCTTCTGTTAATGTTTGTTTTAGACTATTAGCTTCATCAAGTATCTGAAATTGTAAAGTTTTATATTCCTCTAATGCTGTCATATAATACGCTACGTAGTCTACTCCTGCATATTTCATCGCTATCACGTAGAGATACAAACTCCCCATAACCGCCATAGCTATATAAATAATCATATGCGGTATAGACGTATGTTTACGGTATAAGCTCACCACCATATAAGCTGGTAAAACCACCGCAATAAGATAAAGAATAATTCCGCTTACACTTTCTCCTATAACTAACAATCCTACTATTATAAGCAGCTGTAAAAGTACATCTCGTTTTGTATTCATTCCATTGCTCATCAGGAAAATTGCTAACGGTGTTGCTAATAGGGGAAATAAAAATACCAGTGTTTCTGTATAAATACCCAACATTCCTAGTAGAATATATGTCATGAGCATTCCTAGTAATATGATTTTTTCTTTGGTTGTCACTTTCATTTTTCGTGCCCTCCTGATTTTCTCATTATAACATATATTTCTTTTTATTTATAGTACCTCAACTAAAGGCCTTTGGATAGGGAAAGCAAAAAAAAACACTGCTTCATTAAAAAGCAGTGTTTGTGCATATTGTGTGTGCGCTTATTTGTTTTCTCTCTATGGTTGATAACTTTTATTAATCTTGAGTGTATGGTAAAAGTGCTACGTGTCTTGCACGTTTGATAGCTACAGTAAGTTTACGTTGAGCTTTAGCAGAGTTACCTGTAATTCTTCTAGGAAGAATTTTACCTCTTTCAGAGATAAATTTCTTAAGTGTGTTAATATCTTTATAATTAATCTTCTTGATATTATCACCAGCGAATTGGTTAACTTTACGTCTTCTACGGTTACGTCTTCTTTGCATTGCCATTGTATTTCCCTCCTTCATTTTAAGTTATTTTAAAATGGTAAATCGTCATCTTCTTCCATAGTAGTTGGCATAAAGCCTGATACTGAACTACTTGAAGGAGGAGTTGATGGATTGGACTCTAAAGGTGCACCTACTGATACGCCTCTTGACTCTGCTGAATTTTTACTTTCTGCAAAGTGTTGCTCTTCTGCTACAACATCAACAGATGTGTGCTTCACTTTTTGTTGGTCTTCCCAAGAACTAACTTGTAAACGGCCTACAACAGCAACCATTTGTCCTTTTCTAAAGAACTTCTCTGCAAATTCACCGGCTTTACCGAATGCAACAACATTAAAGAAGTCTACATCTGGTTCTCCCTGTTTTGTAAATTGTCTTCTAACAGCTAGTCCATATCTTGCAACTGCAACTGGATTGGCAGATTGAGAATAACGTACTTCTGGATCACGTGTTAAACGGCCCATGAGCATAACTTTATTCATCATTTTACCCCCTTCTTTATAGGAATTTTATTTTTCGTCAAGACGAACGATTAAATAGCGAAGAGCTGTTTCCATGATACGGAATCTGCTTTCAAGTTCAGCTGGAACTGAAGTTTCAGCAGTGAAATGGATGAAGTAGTAGAAACCTTCTCTTTGCTTGTTGATTTCGTAAGCAAGTTTTCTTTTGCCCCAATCATCAACGTTTGTGATTTCTCCTCCAAAACGTGTGATAAGTTCCTTAGCTTTTTCAAGGTTAGCTAACTTATCTTCTTCGCTTAAAGATGGGATTAATACAAGTGCTAATTCATAGTTTTTCATTCTGGCACCTCCTTTTGGACTTTGGCCCTACATCTTGTGTAGAGCAAGGATTCGTTACAATTCAATATGATAACATAAATAGTCGTCCTTTACAACTATTTTTGTGAAATGACGACTGGATAATGTTAGGTGATAAAAAAGTAACTATTCATTTACTGCTGGACGAAGTACTTTTTTAACACTTTTTTCAAATTTTTCACGAGGTAGCATAATCATATGCTGGCATTCTTGGCAGCGCAGTTTAAAGTCCGCACCTACACGTAGTACTTCCCAGGCATTGGTACCACATGGGTGCGGCTTTTTCATCTGCACAACGTCACCTACTGAATAGTTCATCAATTTTACCCTCCTTTCAGTTATGTCCCATTTAACATCTTATTATACATGAAAAAAGTTTTTTTATAAACTTTTCTCCATGATATAGTCATCCATTATAAAGCCAGCCCCAATATCGGCTTGCTCTTCTCTTATTTTCTTAAAACCTTTTCTTGTGTAGATAGTGATAGAATCTGTATTATTTCGGTTAACGGTGAGCCATATAGAGACGTAGCCTCTTTCTTTCCCCATATTCTCTACCCAATTAAATGCATAGCTTCCAACACCCTTACCGCGTGCTGTTTCTTCTATATAAAGCTTACTTAAAAAGATCGCATCCTCTTGACACTGTATAGCTATATACCCCACTTCTTGTTGTCCTTCATAAAGCAGGTAATACTCATAGCCCTTTTCTTTAATCTGCTCTTTGATGGCTTTTGCATTTTGAAGGTTTGCTAGCATATAGTCCACCTGCTCTTCACCAATAATCGGTGTATAATGCTGCCTCCAAATGTTACTTGCCAACTTCTCTACTTTTAGGACTTGATCTGTTTCTATAACTTTTTCATGATGAATCATAATGGTCCCCCCCATAACTTTTAACTAAGTATATGCCTTTTTAATGGTATTGTAAACGTTTGATTATAAAAAGAAAATACGAGACACCTTAGTGAGTGCCTCGTATCTTTAAAGTATTTATTTTTTTAGGTCAATCACATTTTGTACAAGTGCCTTACATCTACCACAAGCACTTCCTGCTTTTGTTTGCTCTGCTACTTGCTCTACTGTCTCTGCACCATTTTTCACAGCTTGTAAGACATCTTCAAGTGATACATTATGACAGCCACATACAGATGCTAATATTTTTTCTATTTCACCTGTACATCTACCACAGATAGCTCCTGCCCCTGTCATCTCTTGAATCTCTTCTAATGTTCTTGCACCTTCAATCATTGCTTTTCTTATATCTATATATGTTACATTATTACAATAACAAACTACGCGATCTCCTGCCATTTATCTTACCACCTTTCTACTATATCCTTATTATATCTTATAGATAATAATTATTCAATAGTATTTTTTATCTTTTAATGTCTATGTATGTTGTTCTTTTATCTGTAAACTTATACACATCTCAAAAGCTAAAATGGCTTCCTTTGTGGAAAACCTATCGTTAAAGACATTCTATTTGTGGAAAAATAAAAAACGCTTAGTGTATCCTAAGCGTTTAAAAGGCGGCAACCAGATTTGAACTGGTGATGAAGGTGTTGCAGACCTCTGCCTTACCACTTGGCTATGCCGCCGTATATTGAGTTTGAATTGAACTAAGATTTAAAAAAACACCTAGTATCTACTAAGTGTTTATAAAGGCGGCAACCAGATTTGAACTGGTGATGAAGGTGTTGCAGACCTCTGCCTTACCACTTGGCTATGCCGCCGTAAAATTTGGCAACCACTTACTCTCCCGGTCCGTCTCCAGACAAGTACCATCAGCCGACTAGGTCTTAACCTACGTGTTCGGTATGGGAACGGGTGTGTCCCCTAGTCGCATCGTCACCAAAAAATGACCCATAGGGGAATCGAACCCCTGTTACCGCCGTGAAAGGGCGGTGTCTTGACCGCTTGACCAATGGGCCTTACTTAAACTCCCCGAGTAGGGTTCGAACCTACGACCCTTCGGTTAACAGCCGAATGCTCTGCCGCTGAGCTATCGAGGAATACTGAATGGTATACTATAGTATAAAGCCCATTTTTAAGTGGTACTTTACATTATATGCATATTCTTCAAAAAGATGCAAGTATACTTTCAAAAATAAACACTACATTCGATAGTTAAAACTTGGATTTTAAATCCCATTTAACCTTTTTCAGGTCAAACCCTCGAACCGTTAGTATTGGTCAGCTACACATGTTACCATGCTTACACCTCCAACCTATCTACCTCATAGTCTCTAAGGGGTCTT
>JBOGBZ010000233.1:0-6388 GCA_051656485.1 Cellulosilyticaceae bacterium | reverse complement strand
TTTTTCATAGACATACCCTGCTTCCATTTATTTGCTATATAACCATGGTATGCCAGACAAAAAAAAATGAGCCTGTCAGACTCATTTTTTTAATCCTTTGTTTGGAAGACGAGAAGAAGGCCTTTTTCAAGCTCTATTTTCGCTTCATTTGTTAGCATGTAATTACTGACACCTACTGCATCCCCAAGTGCCAATCGCCCCTTACAAAGGCCATAAGCGAGCCCTCTGGTGGTGATACCTGTGACTTCTTCACTAAAAGGCATCAAACTTACCAAATCCCCCGCTTTTCCTTGTAGGTGCACTTCTTTTTGTACAAGGCGTATGGTATTTTTATGATTATACAACACCACCTCTACGCCTTGCTTCATATACTTATAAAGAAGCTGCATATTAGCCATAGAATGATCCATACGACTTCCTACACCACCATACACATCGATCTGTGTAGCCCCTTTTTCAATGGCCTTTTCGATGGCAAGCTGGGTATCTGTCTCATCCTTTTCAGCAGGTACTTGTACAGCATGTGTCCCTACTTCTCTAAAGTAAGCTAAATCACTTTCATGACAACTATCAAAGTCTCCTACAATCTCATGTGGCACGATCTGAAGCTTTCTGGCATGGTGCATGCCATTATCGGCACACACCACATAATCATACTGCAAAAGTGCTTCACAAAAACCATAGTCTCCGTAGTCTCCATTTGTTAATACAAGTGCTTTCATCCGCATCCCTCTATCTATTTAGGCATTTAATAAGCGTACAAACGCCGCTACGGCTTCTTCTACATCAGAGGCATTATATACCGCTGATCCAGCTACCACGATGTCAGCACCACTTGCTGCCACTTCTTGTACGTTGTTTAAATCTACACCACCATCTACTTGCACTAAGACGTCTACACCTTGTGCTTTTGCAAGCTCTTTAACTTGCTTCATTTTGGTATGTGCATAAGGAATAAACTTCTGACCACCAAAGCCTGGATTTACTGACATAATCAGTACCATGTCTAGCTCCTGAATAAGTGACTCTAATACACTTACTGGTGTCCCTGGATTCAGTGCAATCCCACACTTCATCCCTAAACTCTTGATGTGCTGTACTGTACGATGAATGTGCTTACACGCCTCATAATGTACTGTCACAAAATCCGCACCAGCATTTTTAAAGTCTTCTAAATAACGATCTGGCTCTTCAATCATTAAGTGTACATCCATAATGCCTTGGATATGTTTTCTTAAAGCTTTAGCCACTGGTGCCCCTATTGTAATATTTGGTACAAACGCCCCATCCATTACATCCACATGGATAAAAGTTGCCCCTGCTTTTTCTACTTTTTGAACATCTTTTCTTAAGTCCGCAAAATCCGCCGATAATATCGAAGGTGCTAAATGTTTCATGCTACCATCTCCTTATGTCTTTTAATTGATTGTAATATTGCACGTAGTTGTCATATCGTGGAGCAAATAGCATCCCCTCTTCAAGTGCTTTCTTAACAGCGCAGCCTGGTTCATGAATATGGCTGCAACCATTGAATTTACACTGGCCTTCATAAGGCTTGAATTCTCTAAAACAATATTTCAAATCATCTTGATGTATTTCTTCAAATTGTAATGAAGTAAAGCCTGGGGTATCGAGAACGTAACCGCCCTCACTGAAAGGTAAGAGTTCTACGTGTCTTGTGGTGTGTTTTCCCCTTTTGATTTTGTCACTCACTTCTCCTGTTTGTAAAGAGAAGTGAGGTTGTAAAGCATTTAGAAGTGTCGACTTACCAACACCAGATGGACCTGCAAAGAAAGAAATCTTGTCTTTCAGTACAGCTTTTAAAGCATCTAAATGCATCCCGACCTTAGCCGATACGCATAAGACTTCATACCCACTTTTCTCGTAGCCATCTACAATGTACTGATACGTCTCACGATTACCATCATCAATTTTATTTAACACAATATAAGGTGTAATGCCCTCGTATTCAACCATGATGAGAAATCGATCAAGTAAATCCAGGTGAATCTCCGGAAAAGTAACAGAAAACACAACAACGCCTTGGTCTACATTAGCCACTGGTGGTCTAATGAGCTTATTTTTTCTTGGGTGTATCTCTTCTATATTTCCTTGTTTATAGGCATAATTTGTGTCTTGTAGTGCTTCATCTACCATAATAGTTACCAAGTCTCCAATAAGTGGGGTAATCCCTTGCTTTCTAAACTTCCCTCTCGCCTTACATTCATAAACTTGTTCATCTACCTTTACATAGTAAAAGCCTGCTATCCCTTTGATGATAGTGCCTTGCATCATTATTGTGTCACCTCTTTAAATTGTATCGGATCTCTGTAATATTCTTGTGCGTCAAAAAATGTAATTAAAGTACCTTCACCACTGCCTGTTATTTGAACAGGTAATGGGAACTGTGCTTTTTTTACAACTTGATCAAAGACTGGTCTTGATCCATTCACATCTTCTAATAAAATCATTACATGATATTCATCTTTACCTAAATCTGGCTCACGAATAATTTTTGTAACTGTCACTTCTTGTGAAGTACCTTCTCCTTCGCCCTCAGTCTCGCCTTCTGGTACTTCACCACCGGTTTCACCTTCTGGCACTTCTGGCGTTGGCGTCGTCTCCTCTGGCCCTGTACTGACTTCAAAGTCTACAGTAGCACCTTTTTCTATATCTGTATCTGCTCGTACGGTCTGTGAAACCACATAGCCTGCTGGTATGGTCGCATGGGCTACTGGTGTTACTTTACCTGCTTTAAGCCCTACATTATTTAATGCCAGTTTTGCATCTGCTTCTGTCTTGCCATCAAGATTTGGTACTTTCACAATTTCCATCTTTGGCCCACGACTTACCACAAGTTTGACAATGCCACCCTCTGCTAGCATTTCTCCTGGCAGTGGGTCTTGTGTGATGACCTTACCGATCTCAAAAGTATCATGGTATTCAGGTTGTGGCATACCATAGAAGCCTGCACTTTCTAAGTCTCGCTGTGCATCCCCTACATCAATACCGATGACGTCGATTACTTTTTTCTTTGTCACTTCTTTTTGGGTTGCAACCACAACTTCAATGACTGCCCCTGGCTTCACCAGCTCTTCTCGCTTTGGTGATTGGCTAAGAATCGTTCCTGGGTCTACCTCATCACTTTGTTCTTCGCTTACTTGCTTGATTTTTAGCTTTTTGTCAGCTGCTTCCTTGGTCGCCACGTCTAACGTCTTGCCATAGAAGTCTGGGACTGCTATATACTTATCATTGCCCATCGATGGCATAAAGAAGAATGCTGCCACTGCTACAATACCTAGTACCACAATCGTTGCTAATACCCCACCTAAGCTTACAAGCACTTTATAAAGGGTAGATACCTCTTCTTCTTCCTCGTCTTCATCTTCATCATAAAAATCTTGAGCCAATTGCACAGTGCTTTCTGGCTGCTCTACCTTTGATACAGGTGGTATCGGTGTCGGTGCTGGTGGAATCTGTGCTGCTGGTCTTTCATTTTGACGAATGAAGTTTGTCTGTACCTCCGAAAGTAAGATGGTTTGATCAATACTTTCTTCTGGCGTTGTATCGATAGTTGCATACGGATTTGCTGCGATTTTTTTCATATCTTCTAGCATGGCATCCGCATTTTGATAGCGTAATTCTTGCTTTTTATTGGTCGCTTTTAAAATAATCTGCTCAAGGCCTACCCATAAGTCTGGTACAAACATGGATGGCTTCGGAATCTCTTCGTTAATGTGCTTCAGTGCTACCGTTACATGGGAGTCTGCTTGGAATGGCAAGTGTCCTGTGACCATTTCAAATAAGACAATACCCGCTGAGTATAAGTCACTGGTCTCATTAACGTATTTTCCTTTGGCTTGCTCTGGTGAAAAATAATGTACTGATCCAATGGCATTTCCTGTGGCAACAATGGTTGATGAATCAACTGCTCGTGCAATGCCAAAATCAGCTACTTTAAGTACCCCATCATGGGTTACTAAAATATTTTGTGGCTTAATATCTCTATGAATGATTTGCTTTTTATGAGCATGTCGTAGCGCTGAAACAATTTGGCTACCGTAATCAAGTGCCACATTAGGTGCTAAAGCACCATTCATTTCAATCACTTCTTTTAAAGTCTGCCCTTCTACATACTCCATTACAATGTAATGTTCCTGATCTTCAACACCCACATCATAAATACCTACGATATTGGGATGTGATAAACTGCCTGCTGAGAATGCCTCAGCTCTAAACTTTTTAACAAAAGCTTCATCTGTAGCAAACTCTGCTCTTAGCACTTTAATAGCAACATAACGTTGTAATTTATTGCATTTTGCTAAGTACACGATGGACATACCACCTGCACCGATTTTCTTTACGATTTCATAACGTTCTCCCAGTACTTTCCCTGGTTCTAACATTCTCTCTTCACCTCACCTTGTTTCCCTATAATAATAGCAATATTATCGAGTCCACCTTGCGTGTTGGCATAATCAATAAGCTTACTCACTGCATTTTCTAAGAGTTGCTGCTCATAAATCACCTGATGAATCTTTTCATCTTCCACTAAAGCTGTTAGGCCATCTGAACATAATAAAATGTATTCTACATCCTCTAGAGGGTGTCTAAAGGTATCTACTTTAACTTGTTCATATGTACCGACAGCACGTGTAATGACATGGCGCTGAGGATGCTCTTGCATATCGCTCTTCGAAATATAGCCTTGGTCATGCATCTCTTGGACTAAGGAATGATCTGTTGTCATCTGCCTAATGCCCTGTGCATTCAGACAGTACATACGTGTGTCCCCTACGTGAGCCACATAAGCTATGTGATTTATAACCGTGCACAAAGTAATGGTCGTTCCCATTCCTGTAAGCTCCGGGTTACTATGACTCTGCTTATAAATCACATGGTTCGCATGCATCATGCCGCGTTTTAATAAAATAAGAAGTTCTTCTTCTGTTGCAATATTTATTTTTTGATGGGCTTCCATGTAGGCACAAAAGGCATCTATCGCTAACTTACTTGCAATAGCACCACCTTTATGACCTCCCATACCATCAGCTACAATATAAAGATTCGGCAAAACACCTATCGGCTCATTGGAAACGAAAACACAATCTTCATTGCGTTTTCGTTTCCTACCAATGTCGGCTTTTCCAACAGCAATCATGCTACTCACCTCTTTTTTCTAAATACCTACGCCTTAACTGCCCACATGCTGCATCAATATCTTGTCCCAATTTACGACGTATGGTTGCTTCAATATGATACCTTTTTAATGTCATAACAAAAGCTTCTGCATTACGTATGGACGTTGCTTGATAAGACCTTTCTTCGATAGGATTCACAGGGATAAGATTCACATGACTGAGCATCCCTTTAAGGAGCTCACCAAGTTTTTTCGCATCTTCTTCTGTATCATTTTGCCCTGCAATTAATGCATACTCAAAAGTAATACGTCGTCCTGTCTTATCAATATAATATCTACACGCCTGCAATACTTCTTCTATCGCGTACTTCTTTGCTACTGGCATTATTTCTCTACGCTTTTCGTCTGTCGTGGCATGTAAAGAAATAGCTAAATTAATCTGCATCTCCCTGTCTGCCAACTCATAGATCTTAGGAACTAACCCGCATGTTGATACTGTAATATGTCTTTGTCCAATATTTTGACCTTTTTCATCATTAATAAGTTCCAAAAAGCGCAATGTTAAGTCTAATTGTTCTAAAGGTTCACCACTTCCCATAATAACAATATTGGATACGCGCTCGCCGGTATCTTTCATCGCCATATAGACTTGCCCAAGCATTTCACCTGGTGTTAAATTTCTTACGAGACCATCGATTGTAGATGCACAAAACTTACAGCCCATTCGACAACCTACCTGTGATGAAATACAAAGGGTATTACCATGCTTATAACGCATAAGAACACTTTCTATTATATGAGAATCAGATAATTCAAACAAGTATTTTATGGTGCCATCCAGCTTGGAATTGTATTTTTCTTGTATTTTCACAGCATTTAGTGGCCAATCTTCTTTAAGTTGTTGTCGCCATTTGGCAGGGAGGTTACTCATTTCATCATAATCCCACACCATTTTTCCATGGAGCCACTCAAAAAGTTGCTTCGCTCTAAATTTACCTTGGCCGTAGTTCGCTACGACTTCTTCTAATTCTTTTAGGTTTTTACTCATTAAATCATACATTATTCGTTACCTCTTTTTTCAAATCTAGCAATAAAAAAGCCATCTGAATGTGCTACATAAGGAAGTATTTCTATATAAGCATTGTCTTTTACATAAGGTTTTAAACACTCTGGCATAAAGGATTCGATCTCTGAACATATTAAGCCTAATTCTTTGGTTGCATAACGTACCATACGGGCATTTTCTGC
>JBOGBZ010000232.1:0-15894 GCA_051656485.1 Cellulosilyticaceae bacterium | reverse complement strand
GTAACTGTTCAGCCACAATAAAATTTACTGTGGATAACAGGTTACTTTAAAATAGTTTTTTATGTCACTTATTAACATAAAAATTTAGTTATCAACTGGCATTTTTACCCCTTCTTCTTTTATACTTAAAGTATATTATTTTGAAGGGATGTGAGCAGTTTGAGTAATGAGTATACAACAGATTTTATAGAAAAGTTATTCGATAAAATAGATACATTAACTACATTAGTGATGAATCAAACTGCCACTATTGATAAACTTACTGAAACAGTTGCTATTCTTACTGAAGAAAATGCAAAGCTCAAAGAGCAACTAAACAAAAATAGTAAGAATAGTTCTAAGCCACCTTCATCGGACGGACTTAATAAACCACAACCTAAAAGCCTTCGCAAGTCATCTGGCAAAAACCAAGGAGCACAGAAAGGACACAAAGGTACAAGTTTTTCAATTACTAAAGATCCTGATTTAACAGTCAATCATGTACCTACTCGTTGTAAAGGATGTGCTCTTTTTGGAACTTGTGTATCTTGTGCCACTAAAGGCAAACGTTACGAGGTAGATATTGTTATAGAAACAAAGGTTACCCTGCACCAAACACTTGCCTATGAATGCCCTCAGTTAAATGATACTGTTATAGAAGGGACTTTTCCAGAGCACATCAAGTCCACTATGCAGTATGGTACCAATCTAAAAGCATTAGCGATAGCACTTAATACTATTGGTATGGTAAGTATTAATCGTACCCATGAAATACTAAGTGATCTATTTTGTATCCCCATTAGTACAGGTACCATACATAAGATGGTGACTGAATGTGCAGACCGACTTACTACTATTGTAGAAGAAATCAGGTCACAGCTTACCCTCTCTACCCTTGTTCATTTTGATGAGACGGGAACGAGGGTAAATGGGAAAACAATTTGGGTACATAATGCTTCTAATGCTAACTATACTTATCTAACAGTAGAAGATAAAAGAGGTCATGAAGGGATTACATCAAGTGGTGTACTACCTAACTTCAAAGGTATTGCTGTACACGATTGTTGGGCATCCTATTGGAAATATGACGATGTAACACATGCTGTTTGTTGTGCTCACTTACTCAGAGAATTAACTGGTATAGCAGAAAACTATCCTGAGCAAGTATGGGCTACTGAAATGCTGGAACTACTTCTTAGGATGAAAGAAGTTAGAGATAAAGCTGTATTTATGGATAAGGATAACTTAAGTTATTACTACACCCATGGGTTCAAGAAATCTTACATGGCCATTATTGAAAAAGCTAGAAAACTTAACCCACTACCTAAAAAAACACCAGGTAAAAGAGGCCGTCCAGGGAAAGGAAAAATCCGTTCACTGATAGAGCGTCTCTTTGACTACGAAGGGGCAGTCTGCCTATTTACCAAAGACTTTAATGTGCCATTTGATAATAATCAAGCTGAACGTGATGTGCGTATGGTAAAAGTAAAAACAAAGGTATCAGGATGCTTTAGAACCAAAACTGGTGCACAGGATTTCTTAGACATTATGTCTTATACCAGTACGGCTAAAAAACAGGGCAAAAGCCCATTATTAGCTATAAAAAGAGCCTTATTAGGTGAAAGTGATTTCATTTTTATTTGATAGTGGCTGAACAGTTACCAGAAATTTATATTTCCCCTTTTCTTTTCCTTCATAAATAACGGCATGTTTCGCTCCTAGATGAAGTCCTATCATACATTTCTTTTTGACCTCATCCAAAAATTCACATACATCTCTTTTCCCCAAAAAAACTTCTATAAAAGTCATTCCTCTTGGCTCTAGGTAATAGTCAAACCATTTCTTTCCTTGCAAAAGTGGCCCTGCTACATAAGTTGCATCTTCCTCATCATACTGAAATACATAAGGCAACCCAATGGCTTTTACAATTTCAAAATCTTCTACCTCTACTTCCATTGCTTCTAACAAATTAGCTAATGCTGCATACGGACAAGACATATTAAAATGCATATACTTCATACTACTCCCCCTCTCTTCCAAATCAAAACACACTAGATTTCCATACATCCCCGCTCATAAGCTTCCCTCGTCATTTCATAATCAACGGTTGTCTGCATCTCCCCTAGTTGATTGGTGAATGCATCTTTATTGATAGCAACTTTTTTAAATCCTAATGCTTCGTAGACATGTTGTGCCCTTTTGTTGTTGATATTCGTATCTAATTGTATCTTTTCAATTTTCCCATCCTTATTAATTGTTTCATCCGTGAACAGATACTCTACTAGCATCTTCAACACTTTGGTTCCATACCCCTTATTTTGAGAAGTGTCATCACATATTTTGATACCTATAACAGCAAAGTCTGGGCCTATACCAAAACTAAGTTCCCCAACAGGTGTATGATCCACCTCAATGATACATAATTGTGAGAGCTTACCTTCATTTCGTTTAATCTGGCTTATTGTTTCTTCTACTGATTGTCCAAGTCCATTAGGAAACCCAGCATGCGCCATCACCTCACTATCATTCCACCACTGAGTCACTATTTCTGCATCCTCTATTGTTGCACTTCTAATAATTAAATTACCTTTTTCACTAAACATCATTTCCCCTCTTTCCTTCTACTTTAAATGTCATATCTGACTTAATTATAAATCGGTGTTGATCTACTCAAAACAAAGCATTCCTTTATCATCATATTTAAAGTTAGGTCCCCATGCTACCTCCCAATAGTACCCATCTAAATCAGCAAAGTATGCATGGTATCCTCCCCAAAATACATCTTGTGGTTCTTTAACAACCTGTGCACCTGCACTTCTAACCTTTTCTATAACTTTATCCACCTCTTCTTTGTGTTCCACATTATAGGCTAAAGTAATGCCTCCAAAGCCATTCGCAATCTTAGGTGTATTTTCCTCACTAATATCTTTAGCTAATAGTTCCAGTGGATAGAGCTCAAACTTTGTGCCCGGCGTATTAAAAAATATGACATCAGGGTTATTGCCCTTTTCATCCGTCTCAAACCCAAGTTCATCTCTATAAAACTTTATTGCTTTTTCCATACTTCTTACCCCTAAGCATATACACGTAATTTTGTTCATTTGCTACCCCTCTCATTCTTTCTCTTTTTATTCAAACACACCAATGAATGTTCTGGCACACCAATATGCGAAGCAATCACACTGCACTTGGTCATCAAAAGATAATAAATGTTTTTCACTGTGTCTTCACTTAAGCTTTCGTAATTTGCCTGCCCCTTTGAAATCACAATATCTGCATTTTCATAAACCTCTTGGAACGCCTTACTTGTACGATGCAGCACTGTCCCCAATGAGCGGTCCCCATTACTTATAATCTGTGCGTAGTCATCTATCCCTACAAAATAGGCATCTTCTTCTATCGAATCATTGACTACAGGTGTTCCCCTCACGCCAAAGTAAATATGAAGCTTAGGATTAATGGATTTTATGACTTTTATCAGCACTTTATCTAAGCATATCTCACCACAGTTGTCTCCTATATAGATAAGCGTGTTGCTCCTCCCGATATCTTCTTTCAAATAATCTATATGATTAATCACAAGCTCTAACGATTCTGCTTGATCAAACCAATGCATGATATCTTTTTCAGTTATAGAATGACTCGGATTAAAATCGATAATGTTTCCAATAATAGCATACTTGATAGCCATTTCAAACTTATCTGCCCCCGCTTCAATCCTTTCATTTATCTGCTCTATCTTTTCGAGAAATAATGCATTGTAGTATCTTCTTACTTCTTTGTAAGGATCAGAATTGCCTATGTGCTCTTTTAATATTTCAAAAGTACCCCCAATAATTTCAGGATTTGTTTCACTAAAATTAAGGGTGCTTAAGTACTTGAAAACCTTCGCATATAGACTCTGCCTATCTTGTGCCCCCGTTATATCTGCAACTTTTATGACTTGATTTACCAAACAAGGTAAGCACTTATCATTCATTTTCATATGTATCGTCTCCCATCATCACTAAGTTCTTTCGCTTCTTTATAAAACTTCTCCCTCACCTAACTACACCAATGTATCAATCGCTTGCAGTGCTGCCGCCTGTGCATGTATCTGTGCTGTATCAAAAACGGGTAACACTGTATCCTTTTGTTGGATCAATAAACCAATTTCCGTACATCCAAGTATGACCCCTTGTGCCCCTCTTTCTCTAAGCGCTTCAATAATACGTACATATTCTTTTCTGGATGCGTCATTAATCTTACCTAGGCATAATTCATCATAGATCACCTGATTCACAAGCTCTACATCTGCTTCCTCTGGAATCACCACCTCTATACCATTACTTTCTATTCTTTCTTTATAGAAATCCTGCGTCATCGTATACTTCGTCCCAAGCAGTGCCACTTTCTTAATCTGTGCTTTCTTTAATGCTTCTGCCGTTGCATCTGCAATATGAATTATCGGTATACGCACGCTCTCTTGTATCTGTGGTACCACCTTGTGCATCGTATTGGTACAAATAATAAGGAAGTCTGCACCAGCCTTTTCCAACCGCTTGGCTGCATCACTCAAAATAGCTGCACTTTTGTCCCATTCGCCCTTCACCTGACACGCTTCTATCTCAGCGAAATCCACACTATAAAGCAGTATTTTTGCTGAGTGTAAGCCACCCAACTCTTCTTTGATTGTCTCATTAATGATTTGATAATATGTTACTGTACTTTCCCAACTCATCCCACCGATTAATCCTATTGTTTTCATGTCTTTTCCCCCTTTACTTTGCAACGAGCCATTTGCCTTATCTCACAAGCTCAAGTAATTCTCTTACCTTATATTCGTACCCACCTCTGAGTACATCTAAACTTTCCTTCGCCCAAGCTGGGAACCTTTCTCTCTCCGATGCTATATATAAATCTATGATGACAGATACAACCTCATCTACTAGGATTTCCTCCTCGTTGTACTCCCCATAGGCACTTAAGAAAGCCTCCTTCGCTCTTGGGGAAAGTGACGAACAAACATTTCTAATATCTGCATAAACATAACCTTTTCCGAGAAGATTGTAGTCATACATCATGGCAGATGTTTGTTCCTTGGCTACAATTAAATTCGTATAGTAGAAATCATTATAGGTTAACGTTCGTTTCATACGACTCATATACTTATGAATGCTATCATAATGATCTTCAATAAGCTTCCATACGCTTAACCCATGTGTCTGTGTTTTGTCTTTTATCTGCTGAATATTTGCTAATGTCACTTTGTCATTTTCATCATACAAATAAATCCCATTGTTACTTTGCTCTATGTAAGCACTTCCTTTGTCATGTAGCAACCGATACCATCCTGCCACCAATGTCGCTGTGGTCACATCATCTAAATCTTCCTTAATACCTAATCGATAGCTATTACTTGCACAAATATCCTCCATCAACAACGCTTTCTCTGTTGTACAAATAATATTTAGCGTAGGAATATCTAAAGCTGCTAGCATCTTATAGTTTTCAATTTCTCTACGGAATGCCCCATTTTCAAAGTATTTAATAATGACGCTCTCCTTCTTTGTTTTGACCCTAGCAACAACGATTCCGTCTTTTTCTTGTATTATTTCGAAAGACTCATAGCCTATTTTCATTTGCTCAAGTTCTTTTGCTAATAATTCCATTAAAAATCCCCCTATGCCTCCAGTTCAATCCAATACCTCTCTATCTTTTCACCATCTACACTTACTTCCTTATCAAATCCCCCACCATTAGCAATAATCGTTTTCTTACTAGCGATATTCTCATGGTCACAAGTTACCAGCACCTTATCAAAACCATACACCTTACACTTCGTTAACGCTTGTCTTAGCATTTCAGTAGCATAACCTTTTTGCCTCTCAGACGGTCTCACTGAATAGCCAATATGTCCTCCCCACACACTTAGAATAGGATTATTAATATGATGTCTTATATCAATAACGCCCACGATTTTATCGTCACACACTCTCACTGCAATATATGTCGTTGAAGGCACCTTATCTTCAGGACAAGTGTCTTCATTTTCACGTATGCTTAGTGTATCAATCCACTCTTTAGCCGATGCACATTCTCTTAAGTTGCCACATCCCGCCATACTCTCTCCCGATTCTATAAACTCTTCTTTATAGTTCATAATATCATCACCATATGCTAATGTAGGCTTGATTAACTTTATTTTCATTGTTGCTACTCCCTTCCCATTACTTTATCTCTTATCTTATTAACGTTCCGCTAGATAACGTTCTCTTTCGTCTTCTGTTAATTTTCTAACCTCTGTCTGAGCATACTCCTTATACTCTGTCATACTCAATACAGGCGCCATCTGCTCACAAACTTTATCCTTATTCTTCTTCAAGTACACCTCTAAATCCTCTTCCTTCACAAATATCTTGTAAGACACGCGTCCCTTACTATTCTTTATCTCATAAATCCCACAAGATTGCTTCATCGTATAATCAGCTGCCCTTAAATAAAGCTTTGCAATTTCCAACGACTTGAAAGGAAAATGCCATCTTTGCAATCCTCTATGTGGATCGTGCTCAATACATATACAACGACCACATGTACCACATATATACTGGGTATGATTCTCCAAACACTCTCTCGGATTTAATAATGGTGTTATCCTACTCTGTTCTGTATAACATTCTTGACACATGCTATTCTCCTTTTATTGTTTATTATTCAGGCCAAATCAACTTTTTATTTTCCCCATCTACTATATAGATGTTGTATCCGTGTTCAGTCATATCACAATCAACTTCGACTTCAAAGCTACCATTTCTATCTATAAACCCTAAAAGCTGGTTGTACTTAAGCCCTATATAAATATCTTCCCCCTCGATCACCGATGTGTAGCCGACAAATGCTGATACACTATCCCAAACACCTCCTCTAATTTCATAGCGCCCTTTTTCTTGTGTAACACTTTCAATATATATATCATCTGGATTCACACAAGCTCTCACTCCAAAAAGTCTCCATCCATATCTAGCCCCTAAGAATAATACTCCCACAAGTAAAATGCAGGCGCCCCCTATAGCTAATATTTTCTTTCTCATTCTACACCATCTCCTAATACTCCCTCAGTATCTTGTCTTAGACAATACTCTGGCACCCAGCCTTCTTCTTGATCACTACAACGTCTACACCAGATCCATCCATTTAATTTGGTACTACCCTCTAATTTATCCCCTTCACATACTGTCATCTCTTTGGCATCATAGTCCATTATCGCAATGCCAACTTTATCTTTTATTTCTAATAGCTGAACAGGTGTCCATCCCTCTTTTTGGGTTCTATCTGAAATACAATAAATCCAGTTCGGCCATGGTCCATCGTCATTAGATTTCTCCCCCACCTGGACTGTGTCACCCTTCACTAACCTGATAGGGTCCTCATTCTCACATTCATAATCTTTTATTACTGTATAGTTTCTTTCCATTCCATTCTCCCTAGCGTTGATTTATTTTTCTAAATTTTATCATATTCTAAATCTTTTTACCACTTAACTCCACACTTGCTAGTCCCCTCTTTTATAACTACTGCCATAGATAGGCCCCAAGCCTCCAACGAGCTGCTAGTACACCATCGGAAGGGCTGGGAGCACACCTCGGAAGTTTCATTGGTAGTCTTTTTTAGAGCTACTTAGTGAAAGTGATTGAGTGGTTTTAGGAGTACTGTCTGAGCGTTAGCGAGTTTACGACGTTACGAAAGAACTAAGCCTAGTAGCTCTTAAAAGACGGACACGAAACTGAAGAGGTGAGCTCCCAAGCCCAAGCCTTTGTGCTCAGCGAGTTCTTTCTCAGAAGACGTACACGAAGCTGAAGAGGTGTAACACCCTGTTCCTACGCTTAATACCTAGCTCTTACCCAACAAAAAAAGCATAGGCCCTCCAAGTATCTCTTACCTTGGAAGGCCTATGCTTTTTAATCTTTACCTCTATCCTAGAAATCAGCTGACCCAGTTGTACGTGGGAATGGAATAACGTCTCTGATGTTTGTCATACCTGTTAAGTACATAATCAGACGCTCGAAACCAAGTCCGAATCCTGCATGACGTGTACCACCGAATCTTCTAAGGTCTAGGTACCACCAGTAGTCTTCCTCTGAAAGGCCAAGCTCTGCCATTCTCTCAAGGAGAACGTCAAGTCTTTCCTCTCTTTGGCTACCACCGATAAGCTCACCAATACCTGGTACGAGAAGGTCCATAGCTGCTACTGTTTTCTTATCATCATTCATTCTCATGTAGAATGCTTTGATTTCTTTTGGATAATCTGTTACGAATACTGGTTTCTTGAAGTGCTCTTCTGAAAGGTATCTCTCATGCTCTGTCTGAAGGTCACATCCCCAGAATACTGGGTATTCGAATTCTCTATCTGCATTCTTTAAGATTTCGATAGCATCTGTGTATGTTACACGACCGAAATCTGCTGCTACGATTGCTTCTAATCTTTCGATAATGCCTTTATCTACGAATTGGTTGAAGAATGCCATCTCTTCTTTGGCATGCTCAAGTACATATGCCATGACGAATTTCACCATATCTTCTGCAAGACGCATATCGTCTTCTAAGTCTGCAAATGCAATCTCTGGCTCGATCATCCAGAACTCAGCTGCATGCTTTGGTGTGTTTGAGTTTTCCGCTCTAAATGTTGGTCCGAATGTGTAGACATCTCTGAATGCCATAGCGAATGTCTCTGCTGAAAGCTGACCACTTACTGTAAGGTTTGCCATCTTACCAAAGAAGTCTTCTTTGAAGTCTACATTGCCTTCCTCGTCTAACTTAGGGTTTTTAGGATCTAATGTCGTTACGCGGAACATTTCGCCTGCACCTTCACAGTCACTTGCTGTAATAAGTGGTGTGTGTGCGTACACGAAGTTTCTTTCTTGGAAGAACTTGTGAATCGCGTAAGCTGCTAAAGAACGTACACGGAATACTGCTGCAAATGTGTTTGTTCTTGGGCGAAGGTATGCGATTTGTCTTAAGAACTCAAATGAGTGACGTTTCTTTTGAAGTGGGTACTCTGGAGGACATGTGCCTTCTACTACTACTTCTGTTGCTTTGATTTCAAATGCTTGCTTTTGGTTTGGTGTAAGGACTACTTCACCTGTTACGATGATTGATGCACCTACGCCAAGTTTTGCAATCTCTTTGAAGTTTGCAAGTTCATCACCAAATACGATTTGTACACTCTTGAAGAATGTACCATCGTTTAATTCGATAAATCCAAATGTTTTTGAATCTCTAACTGTTCTTACCCAACCTGCTACTGTTAATGTAGCTGTGTCTAATTTGCCACCTACTTCATAGAGGTGTCTGATTGATGTTGTTTCCATACTGTTCACTCCTTTGATCTATTTTTTTAAATTTGGTTTGTTTTTATACTGGAATGAAGCAATAAAAAAACCGCCCCTATCCAAAGATAGGGACGGATATTATTCCGCGGTACCACCCTAGTTGACTGATCACTCAGCCCACCTTCCATTCAGTATATCAACTAATATACGCTAGATATAACGGTCTAGACCCGTCTAAGCCTACTCATTGCTTTTCGGTTAGCTACTCCAAGATGTTCTTCACTAATGACTTGTTGCCAAATTCCCACCACCATTGGCTCTCTGTGAACGCTATCATTAACTACTCTTCTTTTCATCGTCTTTTAAGGTATGATGTTTTAATGATTAAAATTATAGTGAATACTTCTCTATTTGTCAATAGATGTTTGTCTTTGTCGCATCACTTCATACATACAAATGGATCCTGCGATAGATGCATTAAGGGATTCAAGGCCACCTGGCATAGGTATACGCATCTTATAATCGCTACCTTGTCTAAGTGTCTCAGATATACCATTGGCTTCATTACCGATAGCAATCCCTACGCCACCTGTAAGCACATAGTCTGCTACTGGTTTAGACTCTGCTAAGTCTGTGGCATAAAGTGGTATATCATGCTGCTTAAACCACCCGATGATTTCCTCAATCTCTAGATCAATCACTATTGGCAGATGAAGTAAGGCACCCATAGTGGAACGTATAGTCTTTGGATTATATACGTCCACACATCCTTTTGTCAGGAAGATGGCATCTACACCGAAACCATATGCCGTACGAATAATCGTTCCTAGATTTCCAGGGTCTTGTACATTCTCAAGTACCATATAAAACCCGTCTTTTTGTACATTGATTTCTTCTAATGTTTGGTGGCACATTGCTACTGTTGCCAGCACCCCTTGTGGTGATTTGGTATCACTTATATGCTTATACACATCTTCTGGCACAGTGATGATCTCCTCTACCGCCAGTGTGATTTCATCTACATTCACCTGCTCACTCACAATAAGTTCTTTAATCCACGTCACATTCGGGATTTCATTCACCCCACGTAACCCCTCAATAACAAATGTATTTTCTTTTTTTCTAGCCGACTTCTTCGTTTGAAGTAAGCTTATCTTTTTGATAAGGGGATTTGACGTGCTTGTAATGCTTTTATTTACCATGTCTCTTTGCCTCTACTGCTTGAAGTTGTTTGTTGCTTCCTACGACTACAAGTAAGTCATCTTGTTCCAGTACATAGTTTGGCGCTGGTGAGATATCAATCTTACCAAAGCGTTGTACTGCGATGATATTGATGCCGTATTTGCCTCGTGGGTCGATGTCGATGATGCTTCTGTTCTTCCATTCAGGTAAGATAGCAATCTCTATAATGCTAAACTCTGAAGATAGTTGGATATAGTCAAGTATATTACCAGAGATAAGGTTGGTGGCGATACGCATACCCATTTCTTGTTCTGGAAGGATGATACGGTCTGCCCCGATCTTCTTAAGTACACGCTCATGAATCTCACTACTTGCTTTTGCTACAACATAAGGAATGCCTAATTCTTTTAGTAAAAGCGTAGTCATAATACTTGATTGGATATCTTTTCCGATAGCTACGACTGCCACATCAAAGTTTCTGATCCCTAATGACTTAAGGGTATCTATATCCGCAGCATCTGCTTGCACTGCATGGGTTACAACTGATGCAATCTCTTGAATCTTTTCTTCGTCTTTATCAACTACCATTACTTCATAGCCTGCTTCTGCAAGTGTAGTTCCTAAGCTAATCCCAAATCTACCTAATCCAAATATAACAAATTGCTTTGTTTTCATTTTTCTATGCTCCTTTTATCCTACTAATATCTTTTCTTCTGGATATTGAATACTACCTTTTTCAGTCATTTTACGCTGTCTAACAACAAGTGCAACCCCCATGGTGATAGGTCCTAATCGACCTATAAACATCAGGATGATAATAATGATTTTACCGATAACCGATAACTGACTGGTAATCCCTAAGGTCAAGCCTACTGTACCAAAGGCTGATACCACTTCAAATAAAAGATCTACAAACCCTACATCTTCTGTCACTGTCAGAATCATAAGCATAACGACAACTGCTGTAACACCAAGCATAATAACGGTTAACGCACGCATGATTACACGGTTTGGAATAGTTCTCTTGAAAGCAACTGTCTGCTCTTTACCTTTCAAACTGGATAATGCACATAATATAAGTACACCGATGGTTACAGTCTTAATACCACCTGCTGTACCTGCTGGTGACCCTCCTATAAACATCAGAATCATTGTCATGAGTTTTGATGGCAATCTAAGTGCTGGTAACGTCACTGTATTAAATCCTGCCGTACGCGGTGAAACCGACTGGAACATAGCAGCATAAAGCTTCTCTTTAAAGGTTAAGTCTCCAAATGTATACGGATTGGTATACTCTACTACAAAGAAGAAGATAAACCCACCTATAATGAGTGCCAAAGTGATAATCCATACAAGTTTTGAATGGAGTGACATTTTATAGAAGGCTTGTCGCCAAGTAAAATGCTCTGCTGATTCACGTTTAATCTTGATGGCATTGTAAGTATCTACCCATACCGTAAAGCCTAGACCCCCACATATAACGAGTGCCATTACCGTAAAGTTAACGACTCCATTCCCTACGTATGGCGTTAGGCTATTGCCCCCTACTAAGTCAAAGCCTGCATTACAAAAAGCTGATATGGCATGGAATACCGAATACCCTATCCCTTTTAAAAAGCCGTGCTCTGGTACAAATACAAAAGATAATAAAAGCGCCCCTATCCCTTCTACTAAAAAGGTTAATTGAACAATCATTTTTGTAAATCGTACAATCCCGGCTGTTGTATTAAAATTCAAAGCCTCCTGCATAAGAAGTCTATTTTTTAAAGTAATTTTTCTGCCTAGTATAATCAAAATCATACTTACAAGACTCATAAACCCTAGCCCGCCTATTTGGATACACATGAGAATGACCGTCTTTCCAAATAATGACCAATGTTCTAGAGTATTTACTACCACAAGCCCTGTTACACATACAGCTGAAGTGGATGTAAAAAACGCATCGATAAGACTTGTGTATTCGCCACTTTGGGAACTAATGGGCAGCATCAGTAAAAGCGTTGCGATGGCAATCACTACCATAAACCCCACTACTAAGATCTGCGATGGCCCAAGCGTCGTCTTAAAGATACTACGTGATTCAGTCTGGCTATTCATTTTTTTCTCTCCCTACATCATCGCTATTATTTTTTAAAAACTGATTAGTATTATATCACATCTTATATGCGAATACAAAGTTTACATATGTCACACATATTTTAAATTTTACACTTTACTACTATAAATGTTTACTTTTACTCAGTTTTTTATGCAAATGCACTTAAAAAAGGGACATTCCACAACTAACGACTCCCGTTAATCATGCAATATCCCTTTACCCATTTTTTTATGGATTATTTCGCTTCACTTGCTCCATTATAGACATGACCTTTTTCACTATCTACTGTGATGATCGTCGCGTTACGTACGCTTTCTACAATGTTTTTTGCACCAATAATAACTGGTATTTCTAATGTTCTTCCTACGATTGCTGCATGATTACTTCCTTCTGATGTGCTATCTGCTACAACAATAGCACTTGCTTTTTTCATATAGGGTAAGAAAGTATTATCTGTCTTATGTGTCACTAAAATATCGCCTTTTTTGAAGTACTTCTCTGCTTCTTCTAGGACTTTGACAACAGTCGCTTTACCTGTTACTGATGTTTTACCGTAGCCTTTACCGCATGCAAGAACGTTTCCTACATACTGTACTTTAAGAATATTCGTTGTACCTGTAACACCTACTGGTACGCCTGCTGTTAAGACTACTACATCTCCTTGCTTTGCAAAGCCTAATTCTTCTGTCTTTTCAATGGCATTTGCGAAAACTTCATCTGTAGTGCTTTCATCTTCAAAAGAAATAAGAATTGGTGTACATCCCCATACAAGGTTTAATTGGCGTTGTACGCGTTCATCTGTAGTACATGCTGCAATTGGACATTGTGGCTTAAACTTAGATACGGCACGTGCTGTGTGTCCTGACTTTGTAATAGTCACGATTGCTGCTGCCCCTAATTCTTTTGCTGTGCTACATGTCGCATGACTCATCGCATTTGTCATACTGAGTTTCACATCAAATGTAGACATTGGTAAATGATACTGTGTGTTTGCTGCTTCTGCTGTACGTGCAATACGGTCCATCATTTGGATTGCTTCTAAAGGATAGCTCCCTTTTGCAGTTTCTCCTGAAAGCATGATTGCTGATGTACCATCAAAAATCGCATTGGCTACGTCACTTGCTTCCGCACGTGTAGGTCTTGGATTTCTGATCATTGAATCAAGCATTTGTGTTGCTGTAACAACTGGTTTGCCCATGTCATTTGCTTTTTTGATAAGCATCTTTTGTACCACTGGTACTTCTTCCGCAGGGATTTCTACACCAAGATCCCCACGTGCAACCATGATTGCATCTGCCACTTGGAGAATCTCATCGATGTTGTTTACACCATCGCGGTTTTCGATTTTAGCAATGATTTGGATATCGCTTCCACCGTTTGTCTCAAGTACTTGACGGATTTTGATAACGTCATTTGCACAACGGATAAATGATGCTGCTATGTAGTCAAACCCTACTTCTGCTCCAAATTTAATATCTGCCAAGTCTTTATCTGTAAGTGCTGGAAGATTCACAAATACATCTGGAATGTTGATTCCTTTTCTTGAACCGAGTACCCCACCATTTGCTACCACACACTCTACTTCTGTGCTTGTAAGATTCATTACTTTAAGTTCAATCAAACCATCGTCAATAAGGATGCGACTACCTCTTTTAAGGTCGAATGGTAAGTTCTTATAAGTAACACTTACGCGGTTCTCATCCCCTTCGATTTCTTCTGTTGTAAGTGTGAATGTCGCACCAATTTGAAGAAGTACATCTTGATCATCTTTCATGACACCTGTACGAATCTCTGGTCCTTTTGTATCAAGAATAAGTGGTATTGGCTTATTCATTTCTTGTCTTACTTGCTTTACTTTTTCTACTGTTGCACCATGAATGATATGATCATCATGAGAGAAGTTGATACGAATCGCATCTGCTCCTGTCCCAAGAATTTGTCTAATACTCTCAATATCTCTTGTTTTTGGTCCTAATGTGCTGATAATTTTTGTTTTACGCATTACAGAATCCCCCTTATTTTTAGAAACTTCTATCTTAACCTTACTTATTCTACTTTTTTCTGATAATTTTTTCTCAAAGAATAGCTGCTCTCTTATTTACACCTAGGTGCAAATAAGGAGAACAGCTTGTTATACTTCTTAGCTTAAAATGTCGCTTAAGTTGTACATGTATGGGTCGATTTCTTTTGTCATTTTTAAGGCTTCGTTGATATCGTAATCTACGTACTTACCATCTACGAATGATACAACGCGCTTAGCTTTACCGTCGCAAAGTAAATCTACTGCTTTAGCACCCATCATTGATGCATGCATTCTATCTACTGCAGTTGGTGAACCACCTCTTTGAAGGTGACCAAGGATTGTAGCACGTGTCTCAATACCTGTTACATTTTCGATTGTCTTAGCAAGTTGCTCTGAACCGCCAACACCTTCTGCAACAACGATTAAGCAATGTTTTTTGCCTTTGTTTTTGTTTTCAATGATTTTTTTGATGATTTCTTCATCTGATGGTCTTTCTTTTTCTGGTAAAAGAACGATTTCAGCACCTGCATTGATCGCACACCATAATGCGATGTAACCTGCGTTACGTCCCATTACTTCTACGATTGAACAACGTTGGTGAGATGTTGAAGTATCACGGATTTTATTGATCGCATCCATAGCTGTGTTAACAGATGTATCAAAACCGATTGTATATTCTGTACATGCGATATCTAAGTCGATTGTACCTGGTACACCGATTGTATTGATTCCTAAGTTCGCAAGTTTCTCAGCGCCTTGGAAAGAACCGTCACCACCGATTACAACAAGACCGTCGATACCGAATACTTTACACATATCCGCTCCACGTTGTTGCCCTTCAGCTTTCATGAACTCTTTACATCTTGCTGTTTGAAGAATTGTACCACCTCTTTGGATGATGTCTGATACACTTCTTGAATCCATTTCAAATACATCGCCTGTAAGTAACCCATTGTATCCTTTACGAATACCCATTACTTTAATCCCGCGTGCAATCGCTGTTCTTACAACTGAACGAATCGCAGCGTTCATACCTGGTGCGTCACCACCACTTGTTAATACACCAATTGTGTTAATTTTTTTGCTCATAGGTATAACCCCCTGTTGTTAAATATTTTAACTTGAATAACCTTCAATTCACTTTTGTTTAAATTTTAACACATCTTAAAATTCTTAAACATTTCTTTGATAGTCGTTTTCTATCTCATTATATATTAATCGTATTTTATTGTACAGAAAAGCTTTTTAAAATGCAATATGCTTAAACATTTTTTGGTAGTACTACACAGTCATCACCAAGTAGT
>JBOGBZ010000231.1:0-29322 GCA_051656485.1 Cellulosilyticaceae bacterium | reverse complement strand
ATACGACTTGGCATTAGTAAAAGAACCCTTACAAGAAAGTTTAATGGCAACACAGAATGGACGTACAAAGAGATGATGCTCCTGACACAGATTTTTAATATACAAGATCCCCAAGCCTTTTTCTTTGGGGAGTAGAGAGAAAATACCTTTTCAGTGGGAAACCATTGAAGAGGTATTTTTTTATAGTAGACAATAAACAGATAAAGAGATAGAATGTTAATTAATAATAATACTCAATTAGAAAGAAGGGATGATGATGGAAGAAGCAAAAATGTTGAAGATGATCGCTATGAATCCAAGTGTGATCAAGACGATTCCAAACCCTACTGATGAAATGAAACGATTAGCCGTTACAAACAATGGACTGACGTTGCAATATATAAAAAATGCTACACTAGAGATAGAAAGGTTGGCACTGGAGAACAATAGACGTGCCATCAGATTTATCCAAGAGCCTACAGAAGAGATGATGTGTATGGCCTTAGAAGGTGGCTGGGCACTGCTGCAAGATATGAAAGCACCGACTGAAAAAGTGGTAAGACAAGCATTAGACCAAAGTGGCTGGGCTATTCAATATGTGAAAGAGCCAAGTGAAGAGATGCAGCTCTTAGCGGTGGAGAAAAATGAAGATGCCATTAGATATATCAAGACACCTAGTAGAGCGGTGCAGCAAGTGGCGGTAAGTAAAGATTATGGGATGTTACGCTATATAGAAAAGCAAGATAGCGATGTAAGAACGATGGCAGTACGAGCTAATGAAGCAGCCGTGAGCCTGATGATAGATCTTACAAAAGAAGAGATACTAGGCTTCCTAAAGGTCAATAGCTTAGTAATTAAATACGTGGCACAGCAGCTGACAAAAGAAGAAGTAGAAGAAGCTTTAATAGAAGTCATCAAGAAGCATGAGGTAGAAGAGAAGTATATACGTGATTTGCTGAATTGTAAGACACTGGACGTGAAAAGTAGTATTATGCCCATAGATAAGATGCAACTTATTTATCAGTATGGGAGTAAACAGGTGAAGAAAATAGCAGTAGATGAAAGACTGAAGATGGAATAGGAGAGAAACGCATGAATTTTATAGAGACATTAAAAAGTGTGGCGTTAGTATTAGCGTGTGGGGATGTACCGCTTATCGTGGGAGAAAGTGGTATCGGTAAGACTGCTTTAGCAAAGCAGCTTGCAAAGGCGAAAGACTGGGTACTCATTACTATCGATGGTAACTTACTTAAAGAAGGTGAGATCGGTGGTCTGCCTATAGTCGAAGACTATACGGTAGCGTATGGGGATACCACGAAGAAGACAACTGTCTATGCAGTCCACCACAAACTAAGACAAATAGATGAAGCTAGAAGTAAGGGTAAAGAAGTGCTTCTATTCATCGATGAGATCAATCGCTGTGAGCACGTTGTACAGCAGGAGTTGATGAATCTTATTCTTAACCGAGAAATCAATGGGTATCATCTGCCAGAAGATGTGAAGATTATCGCAGCCATGAATCCTACTAATAAGTATAGTGTAGACTTTGACTACCAAGTGGTAGAGATGGACCCAGCACAGGAGAATCGCTTTGTATGGTTGCAGATGGAAAGTGATGTTACCAGTTGGACACAGTGGGCGATGGATGCGGGCATTGACGAAAAGGTCATCGCTTTTATTGCTACTTTCCCAGAATACTTATATAAGAAAAATGCAGAGGACTTATGTGCAACGCCTAGAAGTTATGAGCGTATCTCTAAGAGTTATCAGTATTACAAAGAAGATGAGAGCATACCACGTAGTGTCTTCCTTAATGTGTTGAAAGGCAATGTAGGTCGTGTCATTGCAGAAGCCTTTTTAAGCTTCGTAGAAGCAGACTACAAGCCCCTGATAAGTTATCAAGATGTATGCGAGGGAGATGGGCTAACGGATGACGTGATCCAACGCATCCAAGCAGAAAGTCATACCAGATTACATTTAGCCGCCCACAATGTACTAAGGGAAATGGTCAATGCGTTACAGATGGCACCACAGTGTGGGAGTGAACTGGTAGAACGGTTGATGATGTTTTTAAATTATTACCCTGTGGATTTAAAAGTAGGGATGATGAAAGAAATAAAGCGAAGTTATGCTGGGATTTATCAAGTGGCACTGGAAAATGAAAGCTTTGTAGAAGCTTACTTTGAGGCTTATGGCAAGATAAGGGGATGAGACTGTGGCAACTTATGTTGAACAACAAGAAGAACAACAAGATAGGAAAGCTTTTTGGGAGAGTGTAGACCAAGCGACACTTTATCTGATGGAAGAAGGGGAGCAGTTTTATAGTTATTTTCTCTTTCAGATGGGAAGGGAGATTAAGGAGGATATAGGCCATCCCACAGCAGTCTACTTCAAAGGGGCAAAGTATGTGATGGCATTTAATCCATCCCTTTTTCTAAGCCTTACGAAGGAGCAAAGGGCTACAAGTATCAAACATGAGATTCATCATATTCTAGCACTCCACCTTATAAGAGGTGAGGAAGTGAAAGAAAAGTACAGTAGCCTAGCAATCAATACAGCCATGGATTTGGTGGTCAATCACTATTTGGATTATTTGCCACCCTATGCCTTGACTTTAGAAAAAATCAACAACAAGTATCAACTTAAGCTCCCGGCCTATGAAAGCTTCGAATACTATGTGGAACAATTGCAATTAGCTTTTGATTTACTCGAAGAAGATGACGAAGGGGAGGAACATGATACAGAAGCATCTGAGGAGCAAATGGAAGATGAGCTATATGACCCTGAGAATATCCATACCTTATGGGAAGCTTCAGAGCAGATAGATGAGCGTACCCTCTATGATTTTACAGAACAAGCATTGGAGAAGGCACAGCTTGGAAAGGCATCACCTCATCTTGAAGCGATGATTCAGAAGTTCGCCAGTAGTAAAGGCGAAGTGCCTTGGCATCAGTATCTTCATCAATTGATGGGAAGTGTAGCTATGGGCAAGAAAAAGACCACTACAAGAAGAAGTAGAAGACAGCCAGAAAGGCTGGACTTAAGAGGGAACTTGCCAAATCATCAAGCACAGCTTGCGGTAGCCTTTGATATGAGTGCAAGTATGAGCCAAGAGGACTTCGATCAAGCTATGAAAGAAGTACTGAATCTGGTACGTATCTATCGTCATGGTCTCACAGTGATTGAGTGTGATGATAGGGTACAAAGAACCTATGTGGTGAAGTCAGCGAGAGACTTAAAAGAAAGGTTGCCAAAAGGTGGTGGGACTAAGTTTAGTCCTGTAATTGATTATGCCAATAAAGCGAGTATACAGCTCCTTGTATACTTTACAGATGGTCAAGGTGAGATGAAGCTTACTACTGTGCCAAGAGGGTACAAGGTGCTGTGGGTCATTACAGGGCAAGGAGATAAGCTATCACTAGATACACCTTATGGGATCATTAAAAAACTCAGTGCAACGGATAAGAAAGAAACAGGGATTGATATGAGTGATGTACGAAGTGATGGGTATTCGATGAATCATCAGGCACCTATTTGGTAGGAGACTCGCTTGAGTATAAGCCTTGTGACAGGGTGTTACACATATTCAGCTTCTTAAGATTTTAGATATAGGTTTGCCTTTAGCCAGCTCATCAATGAGTTTATCAAGATATCTGATTTCTTTCATAAGGGGTTCGGCAATGTCTTCAACACGAATACCGCAAACAACACCTTTAATGAGGTGGCGAGCAGGATTTAATAAAGGCGCTTCCGAAAAGAATGTTTCAAAATTAGTTTGTTTGTCTAGTTGGAATTGTAGTTCAGTGGGGCTATAGCCAGTTAGCCAGCAAATGATTTCATCAACGTCCGCTTTGGTGCGACCTTTCTTTTCTGCTTTTGCAATATAAAGTGGATATACTTTTGCAAAGCTCATTTTATAGATGCTAGTAGTAGCCATAATAAATGTACCTCCTGTGTTGGTTTAAAATGAATGAGTAATTTACCTCAGTATAACATAGACAGTAGACTATGGAGTAGCAGATAGTTGTTTTACCCGTAGAGATTAATAGATATGTGTTTATGAATAAGAAGCTTCATGATATAATAGGCTAAAAGATTAAAGTACCTAGTAGAGGGATATACTACTAAGAAATGACAACAAACTAGGAGAGTAATACATATGAAACAATCATTTATTATGTCACCAAAGGTGGACTTTGCTTTCAAGCTACTTTTTGGTGATGAAAAGCATAAAGATTTGCTAGTAGAGTTATTAGCAACCATTCTAAAAATTCCTAAGGATAATTTTGAAGGGCTTGAGTTACTTAATACAGAATTATTACCTGAGTTTAAGGAAGATAAAAAGGGAATTCTTGATGTACGTGTTAGACTGAATACAGGAGTTCAAATAGATATCGAAATCCAAATATTACCTACGCGATTCATGCCAGAAAGAACATTATTCTATTGGTCTAAACTTTATACACATCAAATTAAGTCAGGTGATACGTATGACAAACTTAAAAAGTGTATAACGATTAATATTATAGACTTTGAATGTATTGAAGTTGATAAGATTCATACACAATATCATCTAACAGAAGATGAGCTTGGAAACAAGCTGACAGATATATTGGAGATACACTTTTTAGAATTGCCAAAGTTAAATAGAATGGAAAAGTTAAAAGATGCTCATGACCCTATAATTGAATGGTTACAATTTTTAGATGCAAAATCTGAAGAGGTGATGGAAATGTTAGCACAAAAAAATGAGGGGATTCAAAAAGCATATAATGTGCTAAAAAGAGTAAGTGAAGATGAGATAGCACGTATGGCATACGAAGCAAGAGAAGCAGAAATAAGGGATCAACTTACACGAGAAAAAGTAGCAAGACAAGAGGGGAGAGAAGCTGGCCTAGAAGCTGGTCGACAAGAGGGCCTAGAAGAGGGCATAGAGCAAGGGAAAATAATAGCAATTGAAGCGTTGTTGGATTTATTGGACAATGAGACAATTGCGACGCGAGTTGGAATAAGTATTGATGTGGTAGAAAAATTAAGAAATAGAGATAAATAAGAATAGAGCCTATCTAGTACCTAGAAAGTACAGATAGGCTCATTTTTATTTGCTAGATGAATGAAGCGTCTCGTAGACAGTACGTTGTAGGACTTTGATTTCAGGGTTATGGGGATCAGAGACATCTTGTGGAAAGACATCCATACTATAGGCCCAATAGAAGGCACCACCATAGCCTTGTCTTTTGACCCAGTTCATTTTTTTAGCAGTTAGTTTAGGACTGGCATCAACATGACCGGACCAACCTTTGTAGTAGGGAACGAGGTGAGGCCCACCTTCGTTGTAGAAGGGGATGCCTAGGTTGATTTTTGCACGATTTACTTCTGTGTTGCCGACCATTTTTAGGTGATTGGACATAGCGAGCGTAGAGGTAGAAAGGTCAGCTTGGGGGCCACCGCTACCAGGATCGAAGTCGTAGCACATGACGTTCATATAGTCTAGGGCTTCAAAGGTAGTGGCATCTACCCAAGGTTGGGAGGAACCGGATGCGATAGAGAGGAGCTTGTGGTCGGTGGGGAATGCTTGGTCTAATGCTTGGCGCATCTCTTGAAGAAGGAGGTGGGCATCATCGACACAGGTGCCACAATGAGCGATAGTGCCCCAGCCACCATTGGTCGGATACTCCCAGTCAATGTCGATGCCATCTAATGCATAGGTGGAGATGAGGTCGATACAGCTTGCTATAAATTCATCCCGACCTTCCTTGGTCTTTGCCATGTAGCAAAAGCCATCGGAGTCCCAGCCACCTATAGAGAGGGAGACATTGAGTTCTGGCTTTTGTTTCTTTAAGTCCACTAAGGCGCGGAGGTACTTGTCGCCATCCACAGTTGTTTGCATTTCTTCAATCCAGCCTTTTAGTGTGGCGCGGTAGTGATACTGACCATCATGAGGATCTTTGTAGGCCTCAGGTGAAGCAATACCTGCTTCCATCAAAGGTCGCCCAGGTGTTTCAGGGTCGAATTGATAGGCTTCTAGCATACCAAAGGCAAAGTGAATACCTGTGATATAGGAGACATCCACATCAGACGTTACAAGGTCTTCTGTATCGGTGCCTATCCAACGCCAATTCTCTGAGGCTGGGACAGTGACATAGGCAATAGTGTGGTAGTTGTCTCTCTGAGGGGTAGAACGTGAGAAACAAAAGAAGTAGACAAGGGTAGTCGTTAGTAGGAGTCCAAGGAGTAGGAGGATGAGGTTGCGTTTTGGAGCATGAGATTGGAACATAGGGACCTCCTTAAGGGAAAAATGTATGATTAAGGTATGCATAAGCCATACTACTGGTGAAGGAGAGGTGTCTTATGCATATACCTTTTTTATTAAAACCTATTATTTTATTTATTGTGGCGGTCTTTTTGATTCGACTGACAGGGAGGCGTTCACTTGCGGAGATGACCATTGCACAGACTGTAATGATTATATCCATAGGTGCTATTATTGTAGAGCCTTTCGCCGATAAAGATGTGAAAAAAACAATTATCACAGCTACTATTTTTATTATATTACTTATTTTATTTGAGCTACTAGCCTTTTATTTTAAATTTTTCAAAAAGTTAGCAGTAGGTGAGCCTATCGTTATTATCAGGCAAGGCATCTTTGATGACAAAAACCTTCGTAAGTTACGCCTTACAAAAGAAGAGGTCTTGGCGAAGTTGCGTCAGGAAGGCATTCCAAAGCTTGACTATATAGCTGAAGGTACCATGGAGTCAAATGGTGAGTTTGGTTATAAGCTGACCAAAGAAGCGGAGCCTATGCGTGTGGGGGATATGATTCAGCTTTTAAGTAGTGTACTAGGTGAAGAAGAGAAGCGAAAGCTAGCGACTGCGTTAAAAGATTTGAAAAAGATAGATGAGTAAGGTATATTCTAGAGAGAGCATCAGTGGGACCAACACTGATGTTTTTTTGTGAAATACTTTGATGTTAAAAGTTTGAATATCAAAATAATATATGGTATAATAACCAAGCAATTATTATTCTCATTATTTTATTTTTTAGGAGGCATACATCAATGAAAGACATGAAAAAAGGGCTTGTGGTGGCAGTGGTTTTACTCCTTAGCTGCATACTAGGGTTTACATCGCTTTATACACCACAAGTAAAAGACGAAGCACATACAGGCTTTTCGGCTGAGCGTGCAGCAAAGGACATTGAAGTGATTGCGAAGGAACCACACACTGTTAATGATCCAGAGGCACTAAGAGAAGTACGTGAGTATCTCATCAAGCGACTTGGTGAACTAGGTCTTGAATCAGAAGTATTTACATATGAAGATATTACAGATAAATATGGTTGGACTTATGACATCAATAATATTTATACAAAGCTAGATGGCAAAGATGGTGAAGATGGGACATACATTATGCTTGTAGCCCACTATGATTCATCACCAGCCAAAAGACTTGGTGAGACAGGTGGTTCTAAGGGAGCTGCTGATGATGGCTACGGACTTGCAACGATTCTAGAAGTTGTCAGAGCTATCAAGGAAAGTGGTAAGCCACTTGAAAATGGTATCAAGATTCTTATAACAGATGCAGAAGAGACAGGTCTTATTGGTGCTGAAAAAGAAATGACGATGAACAAAGCACTTTATGAGAACGTAAGCTTTGTAATCAATTTAGAAGCAAGGGGCATCAAAGGCCCAGCTATTATGTTTGAGACAAGCAATCAGAATTTAGAGGTTATCAAACTTTTCAAAGCAGCCAATCTACCAGTGAGCTATTCATTAGCTGCAGATGTGTACCGCAAGATGCCAAATGGTACAGACTTCACCCATTTTATCAACAATGGTTTAGCAGGTATCAATATCGCAGTACTTGATAACTTAGATTATTATCATACACCAGAAGATAACTACGATAATATAAGCCTGATATCTCTTCAACATTATGGAGAGCAAGTACTTCCTATCGTAGAGACTTTTGTTTACGATGGGAAGTATGGTGATAAAGACGCGTTAAAGGCAGATGAGAATGGTATCTTCTTTACACTTCTTCCAAATGTCATGTTCCTTTACTCACATACGGTAGGTGTGATATTAGCAGTCGTTGCAGGTATTTTATTATTAGGAACAATCTTCCTTACAATAAGAACAGCACAAATGAAAGTAATACAAGTGGTGAAATGGATTGGTGCTTGGTTAGGTATCGCAGTCGTGATGGCAGCCTTAGGCTTTGGGATCACAAAGCTCATTTCTATTGTATGTGATATGCCACTTAAGTTAACGTATATGCCAAAAGTACCTGGGGCGAACTGGATTGTACTAGGAGCCGTAGCCGTAGGTGCACTTCTCGTAAGTCTACTTCTTCTATGGCGTGTGAAAAAAGGTGCATCCCTAGAGGCAATCGTACTAGGTGGGCAAGTATTACAAATGGTATTACTCATTCTCTTTATGGTGGTATTATCAGGCGGCAGTTTCCTCTTCTTATGGCCACTCATCTTTACTTGTCTTGCAGTACTCGGGACAATCAAAGGCTACAAGTGGATGGTGCTCATACCAGCATGTATGACAACGATTATGTTTGTACCTATTCTTTATGTATTAAATATCGCCCTTACAATAGGGGCATTGGTAGTCATGATGCTTCTTGCAAGCTTTGCAATGACAACGATTATACCAACAGTATTGATTTATATGAAAAATAAATAAAGTTAGCTAAATCCCATCACGTCTAAAAAGTGGTGGGATTTTCTTTAAATAAAAGAGGGAAATATGATATAGTAAATGATAGACATAAGAGAAAATGAAGGGGGCCTCATGATTACGATGAAAAATATACAAAAACTCTGTATCATCTTAGGGGGAAATACACTGTATGCATTGGCAATAGCACTTTTTATATTGCCCAATAATTTGATTACAGGAGGAACGACTGGCTTAGCTTTAATCTTTCAGCATATGTTTGACATACCAGTATCTGTATTTGTGGCAGGGTTTAATATTGTGATGTTTATAGCAGGTGCAGTGGTACTTGGGAAGGCTTTTGCACTTACGACCATTGTCAGCACCTTTTATTATCCATTCATATTAGGTGTCTTCCAACGAATGTTTGGAGGGGCTAGTATGACTGACGATATGATGCTAGCAACGGTACTTGGAGGGATGCTTATAGGCTTAGGGATAGGTCTTGTGATTCGTTCGGGTGCATCAACTGGAGGTATGGATATTCCACCACTTATTATGAATAAAAAATGGGGCTTATCAGTAGCCACCATGCTTTTGGTGTGTGATGGTGTTATCCTACTGTCACAGATGGTTTTTTCAAACAAAGAGCAGATTCTTTATGGGATTGTTTTAGTGCTTATCTATACGGTGGTGCTTGATAAAGTTCTTTTAAGAGGGCGTCACCAGATGCAGGTGAAGATTATCAGTACAGCGTATGAAGCTATAAGTCGGGCGATACAGGAAAAGATGGACCGCGGTACCACACTGATTCATGTAGAAGGAGGCCATATGCGCCAAGAATCGCTGGCAGTACTTACAGTCGTATCCGCAAGGGAGCTTAGTAAAGTCAGTGAGCTTGCGATGGGCATAGACCCTAATGCTTTTATGATTATGAACCAAGTGAATGAAGTACATGGACGAGGCTTTACATTACATAAAGAATACAAATAAAGGAGACAACGATGGCATCACTACTAGCACTTGTGGCGGGATTTGGACTAGACCTTATACTAGGCGATCCACATCATTTTCCACATCCTATTCGATTGATAGGTCATATGATTATGAAGGGAGAAAAGATAGTAAGACCGCTTTTCTCAGATACAGAAAAAGGAAGAAGGCGAGCAGGTATGGTGATGAGCCTTACAGTGATCGCGTTGGCAATACTTATACCTTTTCTCATACTAAAGGTAGCTTATGGTATCAATGGCATCGTGGGATGGTGCCTTGAGACAATCATGGTATACCAAATACTTGCCACCAAGGCATTAAAAGATGAAAGCATGAAAGTGTACGAAGCATTAGAAAAAGAAGACTTACCACTGGCACGTAAGATGCTCAGCATGATTGTTGGAAGAGATACAGCGTGTCTGGATGAAGAAGGTATCACCAAAGCTGCCATTGAAACAGTGGCTGAAAATACATCAGATGGGATTATCGGACCTTTACTTTTTCTAACATTAGGTGGTGTACCTTTAGGATTCGGTTATAAAGCCGTTAATACACTGGATTCGATGATAGGGTATAAGAATGAAAAATACTTAGACTTTGGGCGTTTTGCAGCTAAGCTAGATGACGTGTTGAACTATATACCAGCCAGATTATCAGCATATATCATGATTATGGCAGCACAAATACTTGGACGAGACCATAAGGAAGCAAAGCGCATCTATAAGAGAGACCGTTACAATCATAAGAGTCCAAACAGCGCACACACAGAAGCGGTATGTGCTGGGGCGTTAGGTATCCAATTGGCAGGAGATGCCTACTACTTCGGGAAACTTCATAAGAAGCCGACTATTGGGGATGCTAAAAGGACAGTTGATAAAGAAGATATCGTACGTGTCAATCAATTGATGTATACGACGTGCATTTTAGGACTTCTGGGATGTGCACTTATAAGATGCTTCTTACTTTAAAAAACAATCATAAAAAAGACATAAAGAAGGTGACGTAGCATGAAGACTAGAGGTCATGGCGGTGATATTTACAGTTTTAAGTGTGATGAGGATGGCAAACCACAAGACATCCTTGATTTCTCAGCAAATATCAATCCACTGGGGATATCCCAGCGTATGAAAGAAGTACTTGCAAATGCAATAGAGAAATGTACGGCTTACCCCGATCCACAGTGTCGGGCATTAAGAGAGGCTATCGGTAGATTTGAAGATGTGCCGAAAGAGTGGATCATACCGGGAAATGGTGCAGCGGACGTGATTTTTCGTTTTGTTTATGCCACGAAGCCTAAAAAGGCAATGGTACTAGCGCCTACTTTCTCAGAATACGAAGAAGCCTTACGGGCGGTTGGGGCAGAAGTCACTTATTACCCACTACATGAGAAAGATGATTTTCAAGTGATAGCATCGATACTAGACGCTATAGAAGAAAGCCTTGATGTGGTCTTTATTTGCAATCCGAATAACCCTACAGGGCAAGTGGTAGATAAACGCTTACTAAGTGACATCTTAGTAAAGTGTGAAAAAGCACAAGTAAACTTAGTAGTAGATGAGTGCTTTAATGACTTTTTAGAGATGGCAGATGAGTATACGGTGAAAGATTTGTTGCCACAAAGTGAAAGGCTTTTTATACTGAAAGCTTTTACGAAGATGTATGGTATTCCGGGTGTTCGCATCGGATATGGCATCACAAGTAATGAAAAACTCTTAGATGCCATAGAAGCCAGTGGACAAGCGTGGAGTGTTTCTGTACTTGCACAGGAAGCGGGTATATGTGCTACCACAGAACAAGACTATGTAGTAGCTACTAAGAAACTCATCGCCGAAGAGAAAGTCTACTTAGTACAAGGCCTAGAAACATTAGGCATGCAAGTCTATAAGCCTTATGCAAATTATATCTTTTTCAAGAACCCTTACCCTATCGTATTGGAGAAGGCCTTAGAAAAAGAAGGAATGATGATAAGGAGCTGCAGTAATTACCAGGGTTTAGATGCTACTTTTTATCGTATCGCTATTAAAGAACATCAAGCAAATAAAAAGCTCATGACGTGTCTTGAAGAGATACTGGAGGCTTATGATGGAAAAGAAAAGAGGTAGAAGAATGGCAAAAGCAATTATGGTTCAAGGGACCATGTCTAATGCAGGGAAAAGTTTTATCGTAGCGGCACTTTGCCGTATCTTCAAACAAGACGGCTATAAGGTAGCACCTTTTAAGTCTCAAAATATGGCACTGAATTCTTATATTACAAAAGAAGGATTAGAGATGGGGCGTGCTCAAGTAATGCAAGCAGAAGCAGCAGGGGTAGAACCGGATGTGCGTATGAATCCTATCTTACTGAAGCCTACCAATGAAAAAGGCTCACAAGTAATCCTTCATGGGGAAGTACTAGGCGATATGACGGCTAAAGATTACTTTGCACATAAGAGAAAGCTTGTGCCAGAAATTATGAAGGCCTACGATGCTTTAGCAGAAGACTTTGATATTATCGTCCTCGAAGGAGCAGGAAGTCCAGCGGAGATTAACTTAAAAGCGGATGACATCGTGAATATGGGAATGGCAAAGCTTGCTGATGCGCCTGTACTTTTGGTAGGAGATATTGATCGAGGTGGCGTTTTTGCAGCACTTGCGGGGACACTCCTTCTTTTAGAAGATGAGGAAAAAGATAGAATCAAAGGCCTGTTGATCAATAAGTTCCGTGGAGATGTAGAGATTTTACGACCAGGTCTACAAATGATAGAAGACATCGTTCATAAGCCAGTGGTAGGAGTCGTACCGTATATGCATGTAGATATTGATGATGAGGATAGCTTGTCCACAAGGCTTGATGCAAAAGCTGAAGTAGGGCTTGTGGATCTTGCGATCATTAAGCATCCAAGACTTTCTAACTTCACTGATTTTAACGTATTTGAACGTATAGAGGGTGTCAGTGTACGTTATGTGGAGAATGTAAAGGAACTACAAAATCCAGATATGATTATTTTACCAGGGAGTAAAAATACCATAGCAGACTTGAAGCATATGCGTCAGTCAGGGATGGAAGCTGCAGTGATACAATACGCATCGAAAGGCGGCGTTGTATTTGGTATTTGCGGAGGCTATCAAATGCTTGGCGAGTCATTGGAAGACCCACATGGCGTAGAAGAAGGCGGTTCGATGAAGGGGATGGGCTTACTATCAGGCAATACACATTTTGGGGTAGAAAAGCGACGTACCCAAGTAAAAGGTAGCTTTGGAAAAGTGGAAGGTACCTTAAGTGAACTAAGTGGCAAAGACTTCGAAGGGTATGAGATTCACATGGGGCAGACTTACTGTGAAGATGATGGTAGCAATCACTTAACGCAGTTTAGTGTGGTTAATGAGAAAGAAGAAAACACATTAGAAGGCAGCCAAAAAGGTCATATCTATGGAAGTTATGTCCACGGTATCTTTGATGCAGAAGGGATTTCCCATACAATCATTAAAGCATTGCTTGAGAAGAAGGGCATTCAGTATGAGCTAGGTGCTACGATGGCACTAGATGCCTATAAAGAGAGCCAATATAATGCATTAGCAGCTAATGTAAGAGAACACTTAGATATGGATGCAATCTATCAAATGATGGGAATGTAGTCATGAAAAGATAGCAGATGCGAAGTGCTTATGCTAAAATAAAAAAGAAAATTGTAAAAGGAAAAAGAAGGTGACAAAGTGAAGGAAGGTATGCTTTATAGAAATGAAGAAGGATACTTTGCATTAGATGCAGCAACTTGCTGGATGGGTGGCGAACCTATCATCATCTTTGAAGAAGATGACCAGGAGTGGTTAGAAGGTGCAGTAGAAAAAGATGAATTTGGTGAGTACTATTTTACCAATGGTTTTTTAGTTGTTTATCTTTATGAGGGATTACCAGTAAAAACAAAGTAAGTTGGGGATAAGAAAGGATGAATCACATGGGTTGTACAGTAAAATTAGGTTATTATGATAATTTTAGATGTCTCGCTGACAATTGCCCTTTTACCTGTTGTCAAGAGTGGGCTATTGCTGTTGATGAAGAGACACAAAATAAATGGAAAAATATAAAATTAAGTGATTTAGGTATTCAAGATGTGGCGAATCGCACGTTATGTGACTGTCTAGAAAAAGACGGAAGTAATCAAGTGATTACATTGAAAGAAGATGAGAAGACTTGTCCTTTCCTTGGGGAAAATAAGCTTTGCCAAGTAGTCGTTACTTTAGGAGAAGACAAAATAGCAGATATATGTCGTAGTTATCCACGTCATACAAACAACACCAATGGACATAAAGAGTATTCACTAGATTTTGGATGTCCAGCAGTTATTGACCTTCTACATGAAAAAGGAAGTAGTCGCATGACAGAAGGCGAAGCGTATGTACCTGAAAGCTTTCTAGAAAAAGTACGTGCAATGATTATGGGCCACTTGGAATGTACAAACTACAGTCTGACAGAGCGTATGATGATGACATACTACTGTTTACTGGATTTACTAGAGCAAGAAGAACCTACAGAGGCTATGATAGAAGAGTATACAAGCGAAGCTTACTTAGATGAACTAGTAGGGGAAATGCGTAAGCTAGAAGTAGAAGAAAGCGATGGCTTCTGGGAACGCAATGAACTTTTCTTAGATATGGAGCAGCTTTACCTAAAAGAAGAGCATTACACTAGCTACTTAGAAGAAGTTACACAGTGGGCAAAAGGCATCGAAATGTACTATGCAGACACAGAACTTATGGAGAAGTATACCAACTTTGAAAAAGCATATGGTACCTACGAAAGACTTCTAAAAGATTACCTTGTCGCTGAAACGTGGGCAAGTGTCTTGAAAGATGGCATGGATGCAGAAGATATGACGACTGCTTATATGTGGATTTTACTTGAGTATGCAGTTATGAAGCAAATGGCCTTTTTAAGATGGCTAGCTAACGAAGAAAAAGAACTGACTTACCAAATGGTCAAAGATAGCATCATGATCGTATCCCGTATGGCAGGTTATGATATAGATGATGTGAAAAACTGCCTAGAGTATAGCTACGAAACGACTATCCTTGAATGGGGACATGTAGCCCTTATCATTGGTGATGGGCAACTATAAAGTGAAGACATATGATTTAGCGTGCTTTTTCAAGCACGCTAAAATTTTATATAAATTTTGTAACATTTGGTAGCCTTCAAAGGTGTTAGAGATGAGGGGCGTATTGATTATCAGAATTATGTTTTTGATATGCCAAAGGAAGAACTTGTGGCATATACCCTATATGGTGATTTCTATATATCAGGCATGAGAACAGAAGGAAGCTGGCAGGTCACTTTTCCTTTAGAAAGTATTAAGGAGTAAGGACAAAAACCTTAAAGTGATTTGAAATCAGTAATGAATGGATAAGAGGAATAGCCTAGAATGAATGGTAGGCATAAGACAAAGAGTCGTGTTATAATAAAACGCTATTTTACTGGTCAAAACTCTATACTAATCAAATTAAATCTGGAGATACCTATGATAAACTTAAGAAGTGTATTACTATCAATATCATAGATTTTGAGTGTATTGAAGTGGACAAGATTCATACACAATATCATTTGACAGAAGATGAAGTAGGTAATAAGTTAACGGATATATTAGAAATACATTTTTTAGAATTACCAAAGTTAAGCAGAGTAGAGACATTAAAAGATGCGCATGATCCAATCATAGAGTGGTTACAGTTTTTAAATGCAAAATCTGAAGAGGTGATGGAAATGTTAGCACAAAAAAATGAGGGGATAGAAAAAGCTTACCATGTGCTAAAAAAAGTGAGCCAAGATGACGTAGCGCGCATGGCTTATGAAGCAAGAGAAGCGGAGATAAGAGATCAGCTTACTAGGGAAAAAGTGGCTAGGGAAGAGGGTATGGAACGCGGCATGGAACGCGGTATAGAACGTGGTATAGAGCAAGGGAAAATGATATCAGCTGAAGCTTTGTTAGATTTATTAGATGATGAAACCATTGCAACAAGAATTGGCATAAGTATTGAACTTGTACAAGCATTAAGAAATAAAGTAAAGTAAGTAAAGGCACGCCTCCAGATGTGAGGCGTGCCTTTAGTCTTTTAGTGGGTAACGAATCCAAGGGCTTGGAGTGTCTTGAAACCACCAGTGATATTTTTGCATGTGAAGCCATTTTGTTTGAGGATACGTTCGGCGATGTAGGCTCTTACACCTACGGCGCAGTAAATCCAATATTCTTTGGATGGATCCAGCTCAGAGAGTCGATCTCTTAGCTCGTTTACATTGATATGGATAGAGCCGGCTACTTTGCCTTGAGCTCTTTCGCCATCTGTACGCACATCCAGTACGACTACGTCGGGGTGGTCTTGGAGATGGTGAAGTTCACGCGGATGGATGTGGTCAGATTTACCACTGAGGATATTCTCAGCTACGAAGCCTGCGAAGTTGACAGGGTCTTTGGCAGAACCAAAAGGTGGGGCATAGCTAAGTTCTAGTTCGGCTAAGTCGTAGATGGTACCGCCTAGGCGAAGTACTGTAGCGATGACGTCAATGCGTTTTTCCACACCTTCAAGGCCTAGTGCTTGAGCGCCTAAGATTCTGCCAGTATCGTCAAAGATAAGTTTAAGGGTAATCTGGGTAGCACCAGGGTAGTAGCCTGCATGATTGTTTGGATGAATAATGATGGTGCGGTGTGGGATACCTTTCATGGTAAGCAGGCGTTCGGTATTGCCAGTGGCAGCAAGTGTAAGGTCAAAGACTTTGATGCCAGTGGTACCTTGGGTAGCTTTGTAGGTGCTAGGGATACCACATATATGATCAGCAATGATACGCCCATGCTTGTTGGCAGGCCCAGCAAGTGGAATGGCAGTCTTAGAACCACTAACAAAGTCTACTACCTCTACGGCATCCCCACCTGCATAGATGTTTGGAATATTCGTTTGCATATGCTGATTAGTAATGATGTGACCTTTAGGACCAAGTGTGATACCACTATCTTTTAAGAATGTAGTATCAGGGCTTACACCGATGGCAGAAAGAATCATATCCCCTTCTACAACTTTACCGCTCTTGAGCGTGAGGCGTACGCCATCTTCAGTTTCTTTAAAAGCTGTAGCATAGTCGGAAAGCAGAAGTTCTACGCCTTTTGCACGCATTTCAGCTTCAGCTACCACTACCATATCTTCATCGAAAGGTGCAAGGATATGAGGGTCCATTTGAACGAGTGATACACCGATACCGCTTTCGATAAGATTCTCGGCCATTTCCACACCTATATAGCCGCCACCAATGATGATGGCATGCTTGATGGTTTCAGTTACTTTCTTAATCGCATCCGTATCTTCGATATTACGAAGGGTAAAGATGCGCTCACTAGGACCTAATGGAAATGGAATAGGTTTTGCACCAGGGGCTACGATGAGATAATCGTAGCTTTCTACATAAGTACCCTTACTTTGACTATGGACAGTGACCGTATTACTAGCAGAATCGATATGTGTCACATCAGAAAGAGTACGCACATCGATAGTGAAGCGATCTTTCATAAGCTTAGGTGTCGCAACTAAAAGCTGGTCACGTTTTGGGATGACTTCACCTATATAGTAAGGAAGACCACAGTTTGCAAAAGAAATGTGTGCACTGCGTTCCAAAAGTACAATTTCTAAATTTTCATCTAATCGACGAAGTCTAGCAGCAGCAGAAGCACCCGTTGCTACCCCTCCAATAATCACGACTTTTTTCATATATAAAACCCCCTTATTTCAAAAAATAAACTCATATAAATAGAAAGTTAACGAACAATTTCATAAGGCCAGGATAGGATCCCCCCTAGGTTGTAAACATTTGTATACCCTTGAGCTGCAAGAGTCTGACAAGCTCTAGCACTTCTCGCGCCGCTTCTGCAGTAGACATATAAAGGTGTAGCTGTATCAGAAGCTACGGATGAAATGCTATTTTGAATATTACCTACAGGTAAGTTCTTAGATTCCTTGATGTGACCAGACATAAATTCATGAGGTTCACGCACATCTATAAGAATGATATTTTTATTTGTTGCTAAAGTTTGCTTTGCTTCCTCTGGGCTTATAGATCTAATTGTATTTGATGTGTTAAATAATGTATTGAAAAGTCCCATAATGATAACTCCTTTTATTTAATGTATTGGATTTGTTTTTAGTATATGTAAATTTCAAACAAAATACTGTGATTTAATCACACAAAAGAAAATGGGAAAAAGCTCAAGTAGGTACTTCACTACCTACTTGAGCTTTTCGTAATGCAATTTCAATTTTTCGAAGCTGTCTTCGCTTAATATATGTTCCATGCGGCAAGCATCTTCTTTGGCAGTTGACTCATCAACACCAAGGTGCATCAAAAATGCAGTAATGATTTTGTGACGTTCATAAACGTTAGAGGCAATAGTAAGACCAGAAGGCGTAAGAGCGATAAAACCCGATGAATCCACAGTGATAAAGCCTTGTTCACGCAGGTTTTTCATAGCTGTACTTACACTTGGTTTTGAAAAACCAAGGGCATTGACAATGTCAATGGAACGCACTTGTGACAATTGCTTTGAACACATAAGAATGGTTTCTAAGTAGTTTTCAGCAGATTCTTGAATTCTCAAATAATCCCACCTTTCTAAGATGCATACATTTCATTATTTGCTTGTATCATAACAAATAATAAGGAAACAATCAAGTTGATAAAAAAAGCTAATTGAGAAAATGTATCAATATGTATTGACAAAGAAATGAAACATTGATAAAATAAAATTAACTTAGAGTTAGGTTGAACTAACTCGTTTTTTAAAGAGAAAGGGTTAGTCGACACTAACTCTAGGAGGGGATAGGATGAATACATTAAAAGCAGTAGGATGTGGCGATACAGTAAAGGTTGTGAAATTACATGGTCAAGGGCCAGTAAAGCGTCGCATTATGGATATGGGCATTACAAAAGGTGTAGAAGTAATGGTACGTAAAGTAGCGCCATTAGGCGATCCAATAGAAGTTCACGTGAGAGGTTATGAACTTAGCCTTAGAAAAAAAGATGCAGAAATGATAGAAGTAATCTAGGAGGAGAGAGATGAGTATACGTATAGCCCTTGCGGGTAACCCAAATAGTGGCAAGACAACATTGTTTAATTTACTTACTGGAAGCAACCAATACGTTGGGAACTGGCCAGGCGTTACAGTAGAAAAAAAAGAAGGGAAGTTAAAAGGGCATGAAGACATTATCCTTGTAGACTTACCAGGTATCTACTCACTTTCTCCTTATACATTAGAAGAAGTTGTAACGAGAGATTACCTCATGAATGAAGAGCCAGAGGCGATGATTAATATTGTGGATAGTACCAATATTGAACGTAACCTTTACTTAACCACACAACTTCAAGAACTTGGTATACCTGTTATTATCGCATTAAATATGACAGATTTACTGCGTAAGAAAGGTGACACCATTAATATACCAGAGCTTAAGAAAGTTTTAGGGTGTGAGGTTGTAGAGATTTCAGCACTTAAAGGTGAAGGCTGTGAAGCAGTTATTGAAAAAGCAGTTGCTATTGCTAAGGAAAAACGCCTTGATGTACATAAGCAACGCTTCTCAGCTACGACAGAAGACGCTATTCAAGTTATTGAAAAATTAATAAGCCAGCAAATAGCAGCACGTTACTTACGTTGGTATAGCATTAAACTGTTTGAACGCGACATTAAAGTGCAAGAAGCATTACACTTAGATGATCAAATCAAGCAGACTATTGAAGCTGCGATCGTAGAAGCAGAAACAAAGCATGATGATGATAGCGAAAGCATCATTACAAGTGAGCGTTATGATGCTATCGAAAAAGTAGTCGTGAAGACAGTGCATAAGAAAAGTACAGGGAAGATGTCACTTTCAGATCGTATCGACCAAGTGGTGACCAATCGTATATTAGCATTACCAATCTTTGCGATGGCGATGTTTCTTGTCTACTACATTTCTATTACAACAGTAGGGACATGGGCTACTGATTGGGTAAATGATGTATTCTTCGGCGAAATGATTATCCCAAATGTAGAGCAATTCTTAGTAACAGTAGGAAGTGCAGAATGGCTAAATTCACTCATTTTAGATGGGATTATAGCAGGTGTTGGTGGCGTTATTGGTTTCTTACCACAAATGATGGTACTTTTCTTCTGCTTAGCAATATTAGAAGACTGTGGGTATATGTCTCGTATCGCATTTATTATGGATCGTATCTTCCGTCACTTTGGTTTGTCTGGTAAGTCTTTTATACCGATTCTTATCGGTACAGGTTGTGGTGTGCCAGGGATTATGGCATCACGTACCATTGAAAATGAAAGTGATCGTAAGATGACGATTATTACGACTACCTTTATACCATGTTCAGCAAAGTTACCAATCATAGCACTTATTGCAGGGGCACTTTTCCCAGGTTCAGCATGGGTAGCACCTTCAGCATACTTTATTGGTATGATAGCTATTATTGTATCAGGGATTATGCTTAAGAAGACAAAGAGTTTTGCTGGTGAAGCAGCACCATTCGTTATGGAATTACCACCGTATCATTTACCAAACGGTAAAAACTTACTACGTAATATGTGGGATAAAGCTAAGTCATTCCTTATCAAAGCAGGTACGATTATCTTCTTAGCTAGTGGTATTATCTGGTTTTTAAGTTCATTCAACTGGTCTTTACAGATGGTGGATACAGGGGATTCAATCCTTGCAACCATTGGTGGCATTATCGCACCAATCTTTGAACCATTAGGATGGGGAGATTGGCGTTCAACAGTGGCTACCATTACAGGACTTGTCGCAAAAGAAAATGTAGTCGGTACATTTGGTGTACTTTATGGCTTCAATGAGGTGGCAGAGAATGGCCAAGAAGTATGGCAGTCATTGCAGATGGCTTTCACACCACTTTCAGGATACTCTTTCCTTGTGTTTAACTTACTTTGTGCGCCATGTGTAGCAGCTATCGGGGCAATCAAGAGAGAGATGGGAAATGGGAAGTGGACACTTGTAGCAGTAGGCTATCAGACAGGCTTTGCATATGTAATTGCACTGATTATTTATCAATTAGGTTTACTTGCTACAGGTGCTAGCTTTACCCTATGGACAGCAGTAGCAATCGCCCTTTTAATCTTTATGCTTTATCGTTTATTTATGCCTTATAAAAAGTAATGCAAAGGAGGATGAAGTATGGCAACACTTATCATTGGAACCATCGTTTTTGGTTTATTTATCCTTGTTGGCTATAAGGTTTATCAAGACCATAAAAAAGGCAAAGGATGTGCTGGTGGCTGTAAAGGCTGTAGTAGTGCTGGCAACTGTCACAAAAAATAAAATAAGAAGATACAAACGCCCTGTTGATTGATGCAGCAGGGTGTGTTTTTTTGAATAAAGAAGGAAAGAATAAGTAAAGATACAAATGAGAAAAATAAGGAGATCTAGCGAATGAATATCCGAAAATTAGAGGTGTTTTATGCAACGGCTATAAGTCTTAATATGACTAAAGTTGCGAAGATGTATTATATAAGTCAGCCATCCGTAAGTCAGACAATTAAAGAAATAGAAGAAGAAGTGGGTGCAGTATTGTTTGACCGCATCGGTAAGAAGCTTTATTTGACAGGAGAAGGCGAGTTATACCTACATTACGTGAGACGTATGCTGAATCTATACAAAGAAGCCAATGACGTACTGGGTGAGTTGGGTGGTAAAAATAAAGGGAGAATCAGATTGGGTGCTAGTACAACCATCGGTGTATACGTATTGCCAACGCTTTTAAAGATTTTCAAAGAAGCCTATAAGGACATCGAAGTCTTACCAACTATTGAGAATACCACACAAATAGAAGAGATGCTTCTGGAGAATAAGATTGACCTAGCCCTTATAGAAGGAGAAGTTGTATCAGAAGAACTTATCAAAGTACCTTTATGGAAAGATGAGATTTTATTGATTGACCAGCGAGGTAACTATGGTGAAGCAGAAGTGGTCATTGATCCCGTGATATTAGAAAATCAAAAGCTTATCATCCGTGAAAAAGGAAGTGGAACCAGAGAGCTTATGGAGAAATATATGGAAGATCATGGTATCACTTATGACGTACTGATGGAACTCAGTGAAAATGAAGCCATTAAGCGAAGTGTAGAAGCAGGTCTTGGAATGGGCTGCATTTCTATATTGTGTGCGAAAAACGAAGAAGATCGAAAAAAGCTTACCCTATGTCGCTTAAATACTGGGAAGATAGAAAGAGATTTATATCTTGTGTACCATAAGGATAAGTTTATGAATCAAGCAATGAAAGCTTTTATGAAAGAGTTATATAAGCAATAACTTATGATAGCTATAAAAAATACGTATTTTACCTTTCAGTAAAGTACAACTATAATAAAGACATCTAAAGGGAACAGACAGCAAGGAGAAAGAATCATATGAGAGAAAAAATACTAAAAATACTACCAGGATTTATCATGTGTGTCATCATTGCAATGGTAGCAAAAGCAGTAGCACAGGTGATGCCAGCTTTAGGAGCCGCTACCTTTGCTATTTTCTTAGGCATGATTGCAGGGAATACATTTTTAAATAATAAAAGATATGATGTGGGTTCAAAGTTTTCAGAGAGTGAATTATTGTCTTATGCCATTGTATTAATGGGAGCGACACTTAATTTATCAGATATAGGATCAGTAGGTATAAGAGGGGTGCTTTTCATTATCGTGCAGATGACCATTACAATAGTGGGCGCATTTATGATTGGTCGCGCACTTGGATTTAGCCGTAAGTTTGCACTTCTTATGAGTGCAGGAAATGCCGTATGCGGCTCATCAGCCATTGGTTCGGTGTCAGGGGTCGTCCATCCAGATTCAAAAGATAAAGGGCTGTCTATTACAATTGTTAATGTGACAGGGACTATTCTTATGTTTGTACTACCTATCATTGCGCATTTTGTATATGGCAATGAAACCCTTCAAACGTCAGCACTTACAGGGGGGATTCTCCAATCCGTAGGGCAAGTGATTGCATCAGCACAATTTGTAAATACTGATGTGGTAGAGATGGCAACGATCTTTAAGATTCTACGTATCATCCTCATCGTCGTCATTGTACTCGTGTTTTCAAAAGTTAATACAAAAGAAGATGGGGCACTATGGAAAGCTAAAGGACAGCATGGTAATGAGAAAGTTAAAGTAAGCATTCCATGGTATATTATCGGCTTCTTTTTATTAAGTATCATCAATAGTTTGGGGCTTATACCGGCAGTACTGGCTGAAGGAGCAGACTTTATAGGCAGCCAATTTGAAATTATAGCTCTTGCAGCTATTGGTATGCGTGTGAAGTTTAGGGACTTAGTTAAAGAAGGACCTAAAGGAATGCTTTATGGTATGTTAGTAGGTGGGCTACAAATTGCAGCGGCACTTATGCTGATAAAAGTATTGTTATAAAGGTAAGAACAGTTGAAAAAAGTGTACTTCAAGCTTCTGTAAGCGTTGAAGTACACTTTTTCACGCAATAAGTTAACCTATAAATAAAAAATGGTTTACCAAAACTTTGGTCAGTAGTATAATAAGTTTATCAAATTGATTGAAGGGGGAACAAAAGATGAAATTGACTGCAAAAGAAATGACAATGGTAGGCTTAGGGGCAGCACTTATGGGTGTATTCTCACAATTATCTATACCACTACCAACCGTACCGTTGACATTACAAGTGTTTGGAGCTATTTTACTTTCTATGGTATTAGGGGCAAAATTAGGAACATTGATGATGATTGTGTATACATTGATTGGTGCTATTGGTATACCTGTATTCGCAAACTTTGGTAGAGGTGTAGGGGTGCTAGTAGGGCCAACAGGCGGATACATAACGGGCTTTATTGTACTGGCATTTTTTGTAGGGATGGCTTCGGGGAGAAACAATAAGTGGATACTTTGGGTGACGACTTATCTAGCCCTTATACTTCAATATGCGATAGGCACACTTCAACTAAAAGTAGTACTTAATATGTCACTGGGGGAGGCGATGGTAGCGGGCGTTTATCCTTTCATTATAAAAGACCTTATCCTTACAGGTGTTGCGATCATTATTGGATTGGAAATGAAAAAGCGTCTTAAAGGAGTGCTTGATGAACGTATTGCAGCTTAGGCCACACCATATTAATTGTATCTTCTTTTATGAAGGGAAGGGGTATAGCCAAGAGTTTGTAGCACAGATGAATGAAATGGTAGCACATCTTCAGATGCATCCAGAGCAGAAAATCGTGTTACAAAAAGCTAACGATAGTTTATGTCTGGCTTGCCCAAATCTAAAAGAAGAAGTGTGCCTAAGTGATGAAAGGATTAAGCAGTTAGACGACAGTACACTGGAAGCGTATGGTTTGCAAGAAGGCAACGTCTACACCTTTAAATTAATCAAAGAAAATATTTATAAAAACTATGAACCAGAAGTCTTTGAAAAAATCTGTCAGCAGTGTGAATGGTACAAACAAGGGGTATGCAGTAAAGAAAAAATAGCTGGACAAAAACAAAGATGGAAATAAGTAAAAGCTGTCACTGAACCTAGAGGTTTAGGGCAGCTTTTTTGTGATGTCACAAAAATTTAGAAATCTATAAAACAATATACTAATATTTATGATAAAATAAAGACAATAAATAATAGGGGGAGAAAGATGGATAAGAAAATACTAACCATACTAGTAGGTACACTTTGCTTTGGACTAGGTGTAGCTACAGGTATAGGCATGATGACGCTTAAGGATATGGAGCAAAGGAAAGCACCAGTACAGCAAGAGCAGCCAAAAAAAGAACCTCATAAAGAAAATGAAGTGCAGAAGCCAGTAGATACAGACAAAACGACAACTAGTCAAGAAGAAGTAGAAAAACCAAAGCCAGAACCATCAGATGAGAACAAGAATCAGACGGCCCAAAAAGAACCAGAGCCGGAATCGGAAAAAGAGCCAGAAAAACAGCCGGAGGTAGAGACACCATCACAAGGGCAAGTAGGTGGAGAAGGGTGGCAAGCCAATACCAGTTATAGCATTGGGCAGTTAGCGAGTTATGACAATAAAGTTTACAAATGCATCCAAGCCCATACAGCATTAGAAGGATGGGAGCCACATATTACCCCAGCATTATGGGAACCAGTCAAATAAAACATATACATAATAAAGGAGACAGACATGAGAGAAGCATCACAAAGATTTTTAGAACAATTGATTAAAACCCCATCACCATCAGGTGATGAAGTAGCCGTACAACGCTTATGGAGAGATTATGTGAAAGGTTTTGCACATCAAGTAGAGACTGATAATATAGGGAATGTCATGGCAGCCATCAATCCAGAAAAGCCTTTTAAGGTGATGCTAGCAGGGCATAGTGATGAAATCGCCTTCATGGTGAGTCATATAGATAGTTCAGGCTATCTGTACCTTACAAAAGCAGGAGGGATTAGTCCAAAAGTTGCACTCGGTATGACTGTAAAGATTCTAGGAAGCAAAGGTATTTTAAAAGGTGTTGTAGGTGTCAAACCAGAGCATATGGGTGGGGCGAAGGAAAAACTAGAGATAAGCGATATCTATATTGATTGTGGTGCGAAAAGCAAAGAAGAGTTAGACGCTTATGTGAGCATCGGTGACTATGTCATCTACGATGTCGACTATACCTATCTGATGAATGACCAAATTGCAGGACGTGGACTTGATAATCGTACAGGGGCTTTTATTGTAGCAGAGGTACTAAGACGTGTAGCAGACCAAAATCCAAAAGTGGGGGTCTATGCTGTAAGTACTGTCAATGAAGAGACGAATATGGGAGGTGCTTACTTTGCAGCTAGCCATATCGAACCGACAATGGCCATCGCATGTGACGTTTCTTTTGCCACAGACCATCCAGATATGAATCCAAAAGAAAGTGGTACAGTAGCATTAGGTAAAGGTCCTATCCTTGCAAAAGGTGCACCGATTAATAAAAAGATTAATGAGTTGCTAGAGAAAGCAGCTAAAAAGGCTGAGATACCACTTCAATACGAGCTTACACCACGTTCGACAGGCACAGATGCAGATCGTATTCGACTTACAGGGAAAGGTGTGCCAGTGGCGCTGGTATCTTTACCACTTCGCTATATGCATGCACCGTGTGAAGTAGCAAGCTTAAAAGATATCGAACAAGAAATAGACTTACTGGTACAAATGATAGGAGACCTAGAGGGCACAGAATCACTCAAGCCACTCGAATAATAAAAAAGTTGCTACGGCAGCTTTTTTATTTAAATAAAATTAACAGAAAATTTATAATATAAATACATATATACGCTTAAAGGGAGGTTGTGAGGTTGAGAAAAAAAGCAAGCATCTTCATACTACTCATTTTTATGACAGGATGTCAGATAGGAACGCCAACCGTAGAAAAAAAGCAAGAGATAGAAACAGCTCAAGAGGTAGCAAGTAATGATTCAGAAAAAGAAAAGAGCCAGCAACATCAGAAGAAGGAAGATGTGCCAGCTATAAAACCTTTGTCAAAAGAGGACTATAGGCTGACAGATGGCGAAATGGTCGTTGCACTTGATGACTTATACGATAGCTTAACACTAGATATTACAGAGCAATTTCATTTAAGAGATGATGATACCACGGGTGTTGTCTATGCCCACTATGCAGTAGAGACGTTGGGGTTCGGTATGATTATTAATAACGTTGGGTATGATTTGTTAAATGAACCAGCAGGGACTTACTATGTAGAACAATTAGCCATTAGTGAGCCGAGGTACAAAACACCTAGAGGCATTACGCTAGGATCTACTAAAGAAGAAGTAGAAGCAGTGTACGGAGCGGGCGAAGATACCAGTAGGTATGCGTACAACTGCCGAAGTTATAGCTTCCAAGAGATGAATATGAGCATTTATTATGATAAGAATGACAAAGTGGAAAATGTCATTATGGGGATAGAAAGAAGAGAATCCATCTTAAATGGACATAGTGAAAGCAAGTATATGCCACCTGATACAAGGTACATTCTAGGAGAGATATACAGTCATCCGACATTAGGATTTGAGATAGATATACCACGGGAATGGATTGACCAGTATCGCATACAGACGACAGAGACAGGGGTTACCTTTATTCATTATCCAAATGAACAAGAAGGTATGGAGATTCTAAGCTTTCAGATTAAAGGGACAGAAGAAGAATGTGAAGAACTACCCGAGTGGCCTATGACAGAAATAGCACGAAAAGATGGGCTTGTCTATAGTTATAGTGAGCCAGGTGAGTCTAGGTACGACCTAGAGACAGAAGAAGGAAGAGCAAATGAAGAAGCGTATGAGGTGCTTCGAGGGTATAACTTCAAAATAGTAGATCATTTTAGATTTGGGGAGAATGCACCGAAAAGAGATGTAAAGTGGTATCAAGAAACACTGAAAACAATAGAAGAAAAACAATTGGAAGATACTAAGCGCATTCAAAAACAAATAGAAGGTACGTGGCAAATAGATACCACAGCGCCTCAGATAGCTCAGTTGCCTTATATGGAAGAAGATAGTAAAGAAACGTATCTAAAGCATTTATTCACCATCAATGAAGCAAATGAAATTTATGTTTCAAAGGTAACCAGCTTTGACATCACCAGTTATTTGGCTATAGAAATACCACCAGAGCAGGAAGATAATTTGTGGTATATACTGGATAGTCAGTACAATGCCTATTATCTCGTAGGCGAAGATTTATATTTTGTAGATTATGGTTTACCAATGAAATTAGAACAATCTACAGCACGTTAAAAAGTGTATACAGGTTTTAAATATTTATTATATACAAGTAAATTGCAAACAAATAACATAATGTCAGACACCCCCTTGGGTATTTAATCTCATACCTAAGGGGGTGTTTGACGAAAACGACGTATAATATGTACAAAAATACTGGATGAAAAGAAAAATACTACTTGATTTTTAAAAGAGGATTAAGTATAATAATTTTAGCGAGTATACTGTATACAGTATACATATAAAGATGATAAAGGAGCACACCATGAAAACTATCACTCAAACAGCAAATAAAATAGATTTTATTAAGTTTCTTACTAATGAAGAAACACATATATACTATAATGATAGACTCTTTACAAAAGAGGTGAATGGAAGCCTGATCATTATTAAATCAAACGGAGAACTTATCTATAAAGTACATAAAGAAAAGAAGGTTCTTATTGTTATCAAAGCGCTTTACATGACATTCTTAAGAGATGAATACTGGGGAATCGCAAAAGCAGCGGGGCTTGAAGAAATCATAGCAGACCCAAATACCCTTATACGTATATAAGTAGTTATTGCAACAGCCATGCAAACTATCAATATAAAAGACTAAATATAAAGAAAGTCACAGAGTAAAATCGGTGGCTTTTTTTGATTGAATCACTTCGTGCATTACCTGGTATGGAATGGTTGGAAGTAGAGAAATGTCAGCTTCAGAATTTGGATGGTATAGAAGAAATGACTGCTCTTAAAAGTCTGTATGCGACCAATAACTGCTTTACAGAAGAAGAAAAAGCAGCCTATAAAGAAGCTTTTACACACTTTGAAAGATTAGAAATATAAATTTTTTAAAATTCCAGGCATGATATGACCTAAAATATGATATAATCTATCAAGATGCATACACTAAAGATAAAGAAATATATAAGAAAGATTTAAGGAGAGAAATATGAACCAAGATATTCATAGCGAAGAGATGTATGAAATCTTCGAAGGCGACTTAAGAAAACTAGATGAACTAATCGGTCAATTAGAGTTATGGAGTGATGAATATACCATTAATCACAAAAAAGAAGAGCTTAGATTGCCACAATATATTGAACTACACAATAATTTAGAAGAACAAAAAGAACTCATGGCAGATTTTTTAAGTGAGCGTATTGCAGAAGAAGGAAAAAGTGAGCGCGTGGTAGGTTACCAAGAGCGTATCGAGCAAAGACTTCATGCATATGAAGAAACAGAAAAGGTCATTCATGACTGGGTAAGAGCGATTAAAGATGTTCAAGTTCTTATTATGCGTTCAGAAATACTACAAAACAATAAAGACTATATTGAAAGTATATTAAATGAAGCAAGCATAGAAAAATAAATCTATGCTTGCTTTTTTTGAGCAAGGGAGACAAGGTGATAGGGCAATAAATATAAAAAAAGGAGAAGGAGTAAAATAAATATAGTAAAAATCACTAATTGAACAGTTGACATAAAGGATAAAATAAGATACACTTGACATAAGTTATAAAATTGGATTGTTACTGGTAGGCAGGCAAAACCAAATGACTAGAGAGCATAGGCGCATGAGACTATGCTTTGTAGTTATTTGGTTTTTTTGTTTTTAGGAAAGCAATTCATTTTAGACCTACATAAATATAAAATTAAAGTCTGCTAATAATAAGCAAATAGACTTTAAGAATAAATATAATAAAGGGAGACAAACAATATGATGAAGTATCTTCAAAAACTAGGTAAATCAATGATGTTACCAGTTGCGTGTCTACCAGTAGCAGGTATACTTATGGGGATCGGTTACTGGATTGACCCAGCAGGCTGGGGCGCAAATAGTGTCGTAGCAGCTTTTCTTATCAAAGCTGGAGCAGCACTTATTGATAATCTACCAATTCTCTTTGCTGTTGGGGTTGGTATCGGGATGTCTGATGATGGGGAAGGAAC
>JBOGBZ010000230.1:0-3942 GCA_051656485.1 Cellulosilyticaceae bacterium | reverse complement strand
CTCATACGCAAGATATACTTTCGAAAAAAGAATGGTGCTTCGCCCTTCTCCTAGGCCTTGGCACTGGAGCAGTTTTTTGCTCACTTCTTTATCTCATTCTTAAACCACAGCCTACTTCTACCGCCGACCTCACCTATCTAAACCACCTTGTACACACACTACCTGCATCTGCTTTTAATCCTGCATCCTTCGAACCCATCCAAGTTCGCATCTCCTTTTATAGTGGCCTAGCCCGTGAAAATGGGGGCTACGAAGAAATGAATGCCCTTGGTGGACCCCTTGTAGTCGGTTCACTGGCCGCCCCTCACGATATCCCCTTCGGGACGACCTTTATCATTGACGGCCTGCCTGCTGATATCCCTACCAATACGTTCATCGTGGATGATCGTGGTGGTGCCATCACACGCATTGATGATACAACGATCAAAGTGGATGTCTATGTACCTAGGAATACTACTGAAAGTGATGATGCTTATTACACCCGGGTCAACGACTTAGGTATTCTCTATACCACTGCTCACTTCCAATCCCCTTCTCCCGATTAGTGCCATCTTCTTTCTCTTATCTAAAAAAGAGGCGACTCTTGCCGCCTCTCACACAAATTTAAAAGTTTTGATAATATGACCCATATTTTTCAAGTCACTCCATATAATCGTATAGTGATACTTTTCTTGCCCTTCTATCACAGGCCGCTTATTTTTCACGATAAGTGCTGCTTCTCTTCCAAATACTTTCGCTTGGTCTGAAGAAGGAAGGATAAGCCTTGCTGGCTCCCCACCTAATTCAAAAGCTTCGATTTGTGGCTCTTTACCATACGGGCTAATCGGTGTATCAATCTCTTGGTTTGCTACTTCATCGATCGTTCTTCCGATGCCTTGTATATCCGCTACTTCAAAAAAGCCGTCTGTTCCTTCATAGCGCTCGCTATAATTCTTATTTTGTACCCAACTTGCTGGGTATTCAAACCTTATATTATAAATACCACTATCATACGTCTTATATTTTCCCTGTTGCTCGCCTCTATAATGTCCTTTACCACGTTGCTGTGCTGTCAAAAGGTATCCTAAACCAATAAGCGGCAAAAACTTTATTTTATCAGCCATCTTTATCCCCCTATTCCACTAAATACAATTGCTACTATATAGTATATGTTTCTCCTACTATTTGGTTACACTGCTACACTTTATGAACTTCTTTGATTTTTTACAGACTTTTCTTGTATACACCAAATACTTTTTATATAATAATACTGTGATTTGTATAAGGTATTATCTTACAGCTAACACTACATTGAAGACGCTATCATGCAGGTTAGACTCCAAAGAAACGCTTATGCATCACATCGCAGGCTATACTTTTTTGTATGCCTAGCCTAGAACAAGCGCAACTTTTAGAGTGTGCATTGTATAAGGAGGATTTTTTTATGAGAAATTGGAAAAAAACAACGCGTTTTTTAGCACTAGCGTGTCTATCAAGCGCACTCATGCTGACTGTTGGCTGTGGTAATACTTCATCTAACGAAGGTACCCCTACTCCATCAGAAGGCACCGCACAAACTGAGACAATCAAGCAAGGTGGTGTCGTACGTACGACCATCAGTTCAGAACCTGACCACCTAGACCCACATATTTCGGCTGCAGCAGATACAGAAGCCATCATGAACAATGTCTTTGAAGGGCTTATAGGCTATACACCTGACGGTGCCTTTATCCCTCAGCTTGCAAGTGACTATACTGTATCCTCTGACGGACTCACCTATACCTTTACACTACGTGAAGGCGTGACTTTCCATAACGGTGCAGCTGTAACGACTGATGATGTTGTCTACTCTTATAAACGCTTAGCAGGGCTAAATGGTGAAGCACCTCTTACCTCTCGTTTTAAGCCTGTGACAGACATCACTACTGATGGCACTACCGTTACTTTTACACTTTCAGAACCTTCTAGTAGCTTTTTATCAGCATGTACAGAAGCAGTCATCCCTAAAGACTATGCAGACCAAGCTACAAAACCTGTAGGTACAGGTCCATTTAGCTTCACAAGCTACGCACCTGGTCAGAAAGTCGTCTTAGACGCTTATCCAAACTACTATGACACTACTAAGAAACCTCATCTTAATACTGTGGAATTTCATATTATGTCTGATAAAAGTAGCATCCTGATGGGACTTAAGTCTGGCACCCTTGATATCGGTGAAATTGATACGATCAATGCCGCTACTCTTGAAAAAGACTTTACCCTTATCGAACGCAAACAAAATATGGTGCAACTTTTAGCACTTAACAATACACTCAAGCCTTTCGATGATATCCGTGTACGTCAAGCCATGAACTATGCCATCGATAAAGATCTTCTCATTGAAGGTGTGGGCAATGGTTATGGTACGAAGCTTTATACCAATGCAAGCCCAGCTATGGCTTTTTGGTACAATGATTTAAGCGATAAGGAACCTTATCCATACAATCCTGAAAAAGCTAAGGAACTCCTTAAAGAAGCTGGCTATGCACCTGGTTTTGAAACCACTATCAAAGTACCTTCTAATTATCAATTCCACATTGATACTGCCCAAGTCATCGCAGATATGCTTAGCAAAGTAGGCATCACCCTCAACATCGAACTCATCGAATGGGGTCAATGGCTAGAAACTGTGTATACAGGAGGCAACTACGAAACAACCATCGTTGGCTTAGCAGGTAAACTTGACCCACAAGATATCTTCATTCGTTATACCACTGGTTATGCCAAGAATTTCTATCATTATACAAACCCTACTTATGACAAACTCATAGCAGATGCTAATACAGAGACAGATGCCGACAAACGTGCTGCACTCTACAAAGAAGCCCAGCAGCTTCTAGCAGATGATGCCGTAGCCATCTACATTATGGACCCACCACTTGTCTATGCGGCTACACCTAGTCTTAAAGGTTACACACCTTACCCAGCACCTTTCTTTGATGCGAGCAAACTGTACTATGTAGAAAACTAAAGGTGATCTTATGACTTTTTATATACGTAAGTTTTTCTCATTGGTAATAACGCTCTTTCTGATGTCCCTTATTACCTTTGCCGCTTTTCAAATACTACCTGGAGACCCAGCATCTATCATTTTAGGAATGGATGCTGACCCCCTCCAATTAGAAGCACTGCGTAACGAACTAGGACTTAATGAACCACTTCTTACCCAGTACCTTTCATGGTTCAAGAATGCTTTGACCTTGAACTTAGGTGACTCCATACGTTTCAATATGCCTGTCAGTGAACTCATCTTAGTGCGTATTCCTATTACGACTTCACTGACTCTACTTACATTAGTGTTCACCCTTCTTATAGGCATTCCACTAGGTACCTTTGTGGCAAGCAAAGATACCTCTAGTGGGCATATAGTCTCTACACTTTCACAGTTAGGGATGGCCATTCCTGCCTTTTGGATGGGGATTATACTTATCATGATTTTTTCTATAACCTTTAGCATCTTTCCAAGTCGTGGCTATGTACCTTTTAGTGAGAATCCTCTTGAATGGCTCAAGTCTTTATTTTTACCGAGCCTTTCGATAGCACTTGGTACTTCTGCTATCCTCATTCGCTACCTCAAGACAGCGATGCAAGATGAGCTTCCTAAGCTCTATGTCTTAGTAGCTCGTGGCAAAGGTTTATCAGAAAAGAAAATTATCAACAAACATATCCTTAAAAATGCCCTTATCCCCACAATCACCATTTTAGGTATGCTCATTGTGGATATTTTAGGTGGCAGTATCATTACGGAAAATGTCTTTAACTTACCAGGACTAGGAAACCTTATGGTGACCTCGATTCATAGCCGAGACTTACCACTTATTCAAGGGCTAGTCCTTTACTTAGGTACAATCGTCGTCTTCTTCAATTTCTTAGTGGACATACTTTACGCATTCATTGACCCACGCATCAGGATAGGCAGGTGAT
>JBOGBZ010000229.1:0-19439 GCA_051656485.1 Cellulosilyticaceae bacterium | reverse complement strand
CCACCACGTACGGGACTTGATCCGATAGTTATTAATTATGGGATCTTCTTGCAAGCCAGTTTAGACTTCTTAATCATTGCTTTTTCTATCTTTATAACACTCAAAATCATAGGTAGGATGAGCAAGCGATTGGGTTTACAAGAAGAAGCGAAAAAGCAAGCCCCAGCACCTAGTAAAGAAGAGGTACTTTTAACTGAAATAAGAGATTTGTTAAAGCAAAAACAATAGAATAATCAAACGTTTTTTTATGGATTCACTTGCTTTATGAACCAGAGTAGCATATAATATTTTCTACGAATACATTTGACGAATGAAAGGGAAAGAAATCATATTCTATCCCTTTTTCTATGTGATAAATACTTGGTCAAGCAGTGACTTGGAGGAGACGTTATGAAAATTTCAAAAAGAGATGCTTTAATGTGGTTTGATTTTTTTGCAATGATGCCAGAAGATGAGGAGTTTGGTGCGAAGCATCAAGAAATCATTTATGCAACTTTTGCACAAATAGAGGAAGCTATTGATAAAAGAAATGAAGATTTAATGGCAGAGATTCAAGACTTACAAACGTTACAAAATAGAACCTACTTTGTAGGGAATGAAAAGAAGTTTGCTAAGGGATGTCGTTCTTGTCTGACAGGTACGGGATTAAGTGCCATTAGAAAGACAAATAAATGTAACCTAGAGTGTAAGTTCTGCTATAACTATGGCCAATTAGAAGATAGTCAGCCGATTGGCGAAGGTATGTGGGAAATTGGTGGGACTAAGTTCTATGAGAAGGACATTGATTTACTCCTTTCTATGCATCAAAAGCCTACAGGGATTGCCTATGTATACCTTGAGCCATTTATGGAAATTGAGAAATACTATTCAGTTATCAAGAAGTTTAGTGATGCAGGAATTTATCAGCATATGTACACCAATGGGACACTAGCGACAGAAGAAACCTTAAAAGCATTAGGTGAAGCAGGACTTAATGAGATACGCTTTAACCTAGGGGCAGCTAACTGTTCAAACCGCGTTATTGAAAATATTGGTCTTGCTAAGAAATACATTCCGAATGTCGGGATTGAGACACCGATGACACCAGAGTTCTTCGAGGCATTCTTTAAGAAGAAGGAAGCAATCTTAGGAACAGGGCTTGATTTTATCAACTGTGCGGAACTTCATTTAAATGAAAACAATATTTACAACTACGAGGGAGACAATATGTACATCTCTCGACATGGTTATATCTCACCGATTTGGAGTAGAGAGTTAACCCTTAAGTTTATGAAAATAGCAGTGGAAGAAAACTGGGATATCGCCATCCATGACTGTTCAAATCATACGAAGTTTGCAAGGGGCTTAAACTTAAGCGGCAAAGCAGGCATGTGGTTTGGATCAAGTAGCTATGCGAGCGAATTTACAAAGATTCCATACGAAGTATTCTTACCAATTCTACGTGATGAGGACTTTAAGTTTGTCACAGAAGAAGAACTACCGACTGGATACAAACCAGGGGAATTATACTACTAGGATGACAATGAAATAAGATAAATGAAAGGTAGCAGTGTTGCTATCTTTTATTTTGTCTAAAAGAGGTAGCCTAGTTGTTGATTGATGTATTATAATGAGGGGAAGAAGAATGGGTAGGAGAAAGGAAAAGATATGAGAACACTAAAGACTTTAGACGGTATTTCAGACGGTAAGTTATATGATATAGATGATTATGTGAATGCAGATACATGTGGGTGTAATGGATGCTATACATGTTGTCACAAGGTAGGCGACTTGGTAGAACTTACGCCATTTGATGCTTATGAGATCGTGGCACACTTAGGGGCATCTTTTGATGATTTATTAGGTGATAAGTTAGCCCTTCAAAAAAACAATAAATTAATGCTTCCATACCTTAAGATGGTAGGAGAGACTGAGCAGTGTAGCTTCCTTAATAAGGAAGGAAGATGTAGTATACATGGGCAAAGACCGAATATCTGTCGTTTATTCCCTCTTGGTAGGGTGTATGAGAATGATGGCTTTAAGTATTTCTTACAAGTAGGCACCTGCGTGATGCCTGATTTAAAAGCAATCAAAGTAAGCGAGTGGATCGGCATTAAGAACTATAATGAAAACAAGACGTTTATCTTTGCGTGGTACAAGTTCTTAAAAGCTTTAAACTTTAGAATGAAGTTTGTCTATGATGAAAAAGAAGTAGAAGCAATGACTACTTATGTATTAGATACGTTTTATCGTATCGAAGTCAAAGAGGGAGAAGATTTCTATACTGCCTTTTTCAACGTATTGCCTGAGGCGAAAGCACATTTAGGCATTCTATAGAGAATGAAGGATGGTCATATACATCCACAAAAAAGAGAGTAATAGAAGCAAAGTGCAGGAGGTGTTACTTGAAGAAAGTGGCACCTCTTGTTATAATGGCCAGTAGTGCCAGTAGTGCCAGTAGTGCCAGTAGTGCCAGTAGTGCCAGTAGTGCCAGTAGTGCCAGTAGTGCCAGTAGTGCCAGTAGGGACATTGGCGAGATAGAAGTCACCTAATAGGAGAATAATAAATATGAATACAAAAATGCCTTTTACTTATACAAGTAGAAATGAATTTCAAGACAAGTTGATCGAATGGATCGGTGATGTCTTATACGATATACTACCAGATCATGATTATGAAGTCAGAGATGAGCAGATTTTTACAGCGTTCCAAATCGGAGATGCTTTCTGTGAGAAGAAAGTACACTTAGCAGAAGCAGGGCTTGGTACAGGTAAGACATTTGCCTACTTACTAGCAGCCATTCCTTATGCGAGACATATGGGCAAGCCAGTGATTATTTCTTGTGCCACATCAGCCTTACAAGAGCAGCTTGCTACTGAGGGTGGCGACATCAGTAAGCTATCCAAGCTTCTAGGCTTAGATGTAGATGTACGTATGGCAAAAGACCCTCGTCAGTATGTATGTGATGTACATGCTAAGGAGAGCATAGATGCTTTTGGCGATATCCCAGAAGATGTACAGCAGTGGATGCAGGAAACCAAGCGTGGTGAGCGTTTCGAGATACCAAGTGTATCAGATGCGATTTGGAAGCAAATTGCATGGCATGAAGCGATGAACTGTGATGTCTGTGCAAATCGCGGCTACTGTAAGCTGGTACGTGCTAGAGAGCATTACCGTGGTGCAGGGGATTTAATCGTGGTGGATCACGAGACTTTCTTCCATGACTTATGGACAAGAGAGGAACGACTAGAAAGAGGACAGCTCCCTATCTTACCAGATTATGCAGGGGTTGTATTTGATGAGGGGCATAAGATTATGCTACCAGCAGCGATGCAAGCAGGGCATCAGCTTGTACAAGAAGATATCGAGGGGATGATTGCCGCCTTAGAAGATATCCAAGGGGCGAGAGAAGACTTCTATGAAGCCACAGGTGCATTAGAGGACGCGATGCATGCCTTCTTCGAAAAAGCAAGACAATCAGTGATGACGACAGAAGCAGAAGGTCGCTTGACCGTACAGATGAATGAAGGACTATGGCGAGCAGGGCAGCATTTAAGAGGTGCTTTTGATCAAGTGCTTACAGAACTTCAAATCGAGCAGCAGCTCTACTTAGAAGAGATACCACTAAGTCTTATCGAAGCGTATGAAGGACAAATCGAAAAGGCAACGAAAGGTCTTGCAAAGCTTGCTAAAAATAAAGGACAGGATGTCATTACTTGGATTGACCAAAGTGATGAAAGCTTCTTTATCGTACCGAGAGATTTGACAACCATGCTTCAAAAAGCACTTTATACAAAGCAGCTTCCTGTAGTCTTTAGCTCAGCTACCTTAAGTAATGAAGGGAACTTCGATTACTTTATGCGTATGACAGGTATTCAGTCACCATCGAAGTCGACGATTGGTAGTCCTTTTGATATGGAAGAGCAAGTGACCATTTCTTTTGAATCAGAAGAAGCAGACCAAGAAGACAGTGCACGTATACAAAAGCTTATAGCACGCTTACAAGCTAATGGAGGACGTGCCCTTGTGTTGACACGCTCTTTAAGTGAAGTAGCAAGAATAAGACAGCAGCTAAAAGGAGAAGCATTACCTTTTGAGGTGCTTTATGAAGACCAGGCAGATAGAGGCTATCTTGTGAGAAAGTTCAAAGAAGATGAAACCTCTGTCCTTGTAAGTTCTACATTCTGGGAAGGGATTGATGTACCAGGTGATGCCTTAACCCTTGTGGTGATTTGGCAATTACCATTCCCAGCAGCAGATCCACTCATTGAAGCAAGACGTAGAGAAGCTAAAGCTCAAGGGCTAGATGTTGTGGAGACCGTGGATTACCCAGAGATGGGTCTTAGACTGAAGCAGGGATGTGGTCGTCTTATCCGTACAGAGACAGACAAAGGTGAGATTGTCTTTATGGATAAAGTTACAGATACACCATGGGAGAAGACTGTACGCGGCGCATTACCTAAAGGCGCTAACCTTAACGACTAATAGCAGGAGCTAACAAAAGAGTAAATGGAGATGACTATGGAAAATCAAGAACAACCACAATACAAAAGACGTGTCAGATACAAAGGCACACACCCTAGAAAATTCAGTGAAAAATATAAAGAACACAATCCAGACAAGTATGCAGATACCGTTGAAAAAGTAAAGCAAAAAGGGAGCACACCAGCAGGGATGCACATCTCGATTTGTGTTAATGAAATTATAGAGTTCTTAAAGATTCAGCCAGGTGAAGTAGGCTTAGATGCAACACTAGGCTACGGTGGACATTCCACAGAGATGCTTAAGTGCTTACAAGGTGAAGGCCATCTTTATGGGTTAGATGTAGACCCAATAGAGATTGTCAAGACAAAGAAGCGACTAGAAGATAGAGGCTTTGGTGAAGACATCCTAACAATCATTCCACAAAACTTCTGTAATATAGATCTTGTATCAGAAGAAGTAGGCAAAAAGTTTGACTTTATGCTAGCAGACCTTGGCGTATCGTCTATGCAGATTGATAATCCAGAGAGAGGTTTTACTTACAAGTTTGATGGACCTTTAGACCTACGATTAAACCCAGAAAAAGGGATTTCAGCAGCAGAGCGTCTAGAAGACATCACCTTCGATGAACTTGAAGGGATGCTTGTAGAAAATGCGGATGAGCCTTATGCAACAGAAATCACAAAAATAATCATGAACCATATGAAACGTGGTGGAAAGATCCTTACAACCACAGACTTACGCGGTCTAATCGAAGAGACATTAGCCTTTTTACCAGAAAGAGACCGTGAGAAGCTGACGAAGAAAGCTTGCCAAAGAACGTTCCAAGCACTTCGTATCGATGTAAACAGTGAATTTGAAGTGCTTGAAGCTTTCTTAGAAAAGCTACCAGAAGTATTGGCACCAGGTGGACGTGTAGCGATCTTAACATTCCACTCAGGTGAAGACCGCCTTGTCAAAAAAGCATTCAAGAAATACTTAAAGCAAGGTATCTACAGTGAAATCGCACAGGATGTTATAAGACCTTCAGTAGAAGAATGTAATATGAATGGGCGTGCACGTTGTACAAAGATGAGATGGGCCGTTCGTGCCTAAATAAAGTAAGTACGAATACAAAGCACTTGATGCGTGATGTGATAGAAACATAACGCATCAAGTGCATTTTTTGTGGGGATGAATAATGAGAGAAAACAAACAACTATTGTGAAAATTTACAAAAAAAGATATAATCTAAATTATAAAACATAATACGTGGGGGAATGAAGTGTGAAGAATCAAAATATCGTATTGCTTTTTGTACTCAATATCGGTCTGGCGTGTTTGAATATCGTTATCTTTTCACCAGGGCTAGTGGGGATACAATTAGTGGGAGCTGGTGGCGGAGAAACTGCTATGGGTATAGGATGTCTGCTCTTAAGTATCTTGGTATTTTGCATAGGGAATTATAAGCTGCTACAAGTACCAAAGGGGAGTGTGGCTAAGCAACAACTTAAGGTGAAAGAAGATTATGTGGAAGCCATCATGCAAAATCAACACAAGAAGCTTTTTAAAGAAGATCTAGAACTTTTAAAGGAACAAATCGAGCGTCTTTATAAGAAAAAAGTGAATATGGAGAAGTTCTTAAATGAAAAGTTCAATCCAGAGGGGATGACGTATACCAAATTCAAAACGGTCATTGCAGAGATTGAAGAAGTGTTCCTTATTAATGTGAAAAGCATCTTAAATAAAATCAATGTCTTTGATCAGGAGGAATATGATTATGTGATTAGTGCCCAGAAGAAGGGGTCATTAAGTCAGTCGTTTATTCACACTAAGTTAGAGATTTACAACACCTATATGACTTTTGTGAAAGATTCGGTAGAAGACAATGAACTGATCTTACTGAAAATGGACCAATTATTACTGGAACTTTCCAAGCTTAATACACTAGATGACGGCGAGCTAGAAGCGATGCGTGCTATGCAAGAAATTGATGAGCTTATACAAAAAGCAAAATTATATAAATAGGGGGAGTAAGGATGCGACAAACAAACAACAAATTGGCAATGACCATAGGACTACTGGGGCTGGCAGTACTGATTATCTTTGTGATTGCAACAGGTATTAACTTAACCAAAGACATGGGGAAAAGTAAGGCAGTCGTAGCGACGGAAAATGCGGAAGAAGCATTGAATAAGCTATATAAAGACATTAGTGTACGGACATTAGAACCTAGAAAAGAACCCATCACCATGGCGACATCAGACTTGAAGGATACACTACCAGATATTCAGAAGTACCCAGAACAGGTGCAGGCGACTACGCCTTACTACGTAGAAATCATCTCTTCGCCAGAAAAGACAGGCAAAGGGAAAGATGGATGGCTTGTAGATGTAGCCAATGACTTTAATAAAGCGAAGATTGAAGTGGACGGTAAAGTGGTATCTGTCAGTATCAGGGGGATGGCATCAGGAATGGCCATGGATTATATCGTATCTGGCAAGCATGTGCCAGATGCTTATACACCTTCTAATGCGCTTTGGGGCGAGATGCTAAAGGCGCAGGGTATACCTTGTGCATTGTTAGAAGAAAAGATGCTAGGGAATACCGCCGGCATTTTGATGTCTAAAACCACGCAAGAGACACTTAAGGCTAAGTATGGCACAGTAGATATTAAAAGTATTGCTCAAGCAGTAGCTGGAAATGAGATTGCGATGGGTTATACCAATCCTTTTGCTAGCTCCACAGGGCTTAATTTCCTTCTCTCTACCTTGCATAGCTTTGATAGCCAAAATATCCTGAGTGATGAAGCCATCGCAGGCTTTGAGTCATTCCAAGCGAACATTCCTTTTGTAGCGTATACTACCATGCAAATGCGGGAGTCAGCAGAGACTGGGTTGCTTGATGCATTTATTTTAGAGTATCAGACGTATATTAATTCACCAGATTTAAGAAGAGATTATCTCTTTATACCATTTGGCATTGCCCATGATAGTCCACTTTATGCCACAGGGCAATTATCAGCAGAAAAAGAAGGGATACTGGAAGCTTTCGTGGCGTTTTCAAAGGAAGCAAAGTATCAAAAGCTTGCGACAGAGTATGGATTTAATGGGATGCAAGACACCAAAGGCGAGAAGCTAGAGATAGCTGGGGATACCATTCAGTCCGCACAGCGCTTATGGAAAGAAAAGAAAGATAGTAATCGGAGCATCTCAGCAGTGTTTGTGGCAGACGTATCGGGAAGTATGGAAGGGGCACCTATTCAAAAGTTAAAAGAATCTTTGCTTAATGGGATGCAGTATATCGACAAAGAGCATTCCGTAGGACTTGTGACGTATTCTGACCAAGTGTATGTGAATCTACCTATTAATAAGTTTGATATTAATCATAGGTCTTACTTTGCAGGGGCAGTCACCGACCTTTCAGCAGGTGGTGGTACAGCGACTTATGATGGGATCATTGTAGCAACAAAGATGCTTATCGAAGAAAAGATCAATAATCCAAATGCGAAGCTTATGCTTTTCGTATTAAGTGATGGCGAGACTAATGCAGGCCATGACTTAGATGAAATAGAAGGCATCTTAAAAGCCTTTAGCATTCCAGTATATACCATAGGTTATAATGCCAATATAGAAGCACTGGCACGTATTTCAAATATCAATGAAGCAGCTAGTATTAATGCAGACTCAGAAGATGTAGTTTACCAACTTGCAAGTTTATTTAATGCACAGATGTAAAAATGAGGGGGTATAAGTAGATGGGATTTTCAATGGAAATTGTAGATGAAAAAGAAGTACAAAAGCAAATCGAAGAGGCGATCAAGCCAGTACCACAAGAAGTGGTACAGCTTCGCACACAATCCGAAAGTAATGTAGCAGCCATTATGCAAGTCAATATCGACTCACTAGAGGATAGGCAGGCAATCGTCAAGTCAATCGAGGGGTTTGGGATGGAGACAATCACCAAATCCACACAAAAAAATGCACTACTTGAAGTAACGGTAGGGAATTTATCAAGACTTGGTGAGGAAGGTGGCGAAGTAGCTACGGGCCTTGTGGCTTTACAAAGAGAGATGAAGGACTTAGATCCAAGTGCGATTGATTTTGCAAAGACAGGTTTACTAGGAAAGCTCTTTAATCCAGTACGTGCCTACTTTGAGAAATACCAAAAAGCAGACCAAGTGATTAGTGACATTATCACATCACTAGAAAGAGGGAAGCTTACCCTCAAAAATGACAATACCACACTAGAGATAGAAGAAGTAGCCATGAGAGACTTGACCAAAAAGCTGGCAAAAGAAATCGAGATGGGGACACAGATGGATGCAGCCATCGAAGCACAAATTGCAGTGGCGAAATCAAAGAATGAAAATCCCGACCATATCCGTTTTGTGTCAGAAGAAATCCTCTTCCCACTACGTCAGCGCATTATGGATATGCAGCAGATGATCGTGGTGAATCAGCAAGGGATTATGGCCATAGAAGTTATCAGACGAAATAATAAAGAGCTTATACGTGGGGTAGAGCGTGCACAAAATATCACCGTATCAGCCCTTCGTACAGCAACTATTGTCGCAAGCGCATTGTACAATCAAAAGATTGTGCTTAAGAAAATTCAGTTGCTTAATGAAACGACCAATGATCTCATAAGTGGGACAGCCAAAATGCTTAAAGAGCAAGGAGCAGAGATTCATAAGCAGTCTATGGAAAGTAATATCTCTGTAGAGACACTTAAGCTTGCTTTTGAAGAGACGATGGCAGCCTTAGATGCTATCAGCACCTATAAACAAGAAGCATTGCCACGTATGAAAGTAACCATTGATACCTTTAAAGAACTTGCAGCAAAAGGGGAAAGTGAAATTCAAAAAATGGAAAGAACACCTTTCTAAGAAAAAAGTATAAACTGCTAATGATTAAAAAGTCCGGTAAAAGTTGCCGGGCTTTTTTGTGTGCACTAAAACGCCAGCGGACAAGGTACAAGAGTGTGTGTACAATCATACAGTGGATTATAGGACGCTAGAGTAAGACAAGGATGATAAAATAAAGCACTGGAAAATGGGGGATGGAGATGAAAGGATCAGTTATCAATATTATGCTCATATCATTAGAGAAACACTATGGTAAAGACGTTGTACGAGAAGCGAAAGCAAAGGTGGGATGGGCGATAGAAGAAGAACTAGGCCCGGGTCAAGACATAGAGGACAAGGTTTTTAAAACCTTTATTCATACGATTGCCACAAAACAAAAAGAATCACCAGAAAGTATACTACGTACACTGGGACGAGAAAATATTATATCTTTTAGTAAATGGTTTCCGTCTATCTTTGAAAGAAAGTCTTACAAGTCCTTCTTAATGCTTATGGATAAATTTCATTATAAAGTGACGAAAATGATGCCAGGAGCAAAGCCACCTAGACTCATTGCAGAGGAAATAGATAGCCAAAGCATACGCATAACGTATCAATCTGAAAGAGGGCTTTATGAGTATTTCTTAGGATTACTAGAAGGTGGTGCACCTCTTTTTGGAGAGCAGATTACCCTAGAAGAGGAAGCGCGTGCACAAACTGAACAAGGCATCTATAAGATGACGGTGAAAATAACTTTTGAAAAAGCATTTTATGAGCAGGAAACTTATAAAGCATCTACGTATTTATCATTGAAAGTGATGAAAGGGATCGAACTTAAAGTGGCGATTTACAGTCTAATTATGCTCACTATAAAAGATGGGATACTAGGAAGTCTTGATTTGCAGCACTTGGTAGCAAATATAGTAATAGGTGGATGCGTTTATGGACTTGCGTATCTACTACTAAGACCATTAAAAGCCTTGAAAGAGCACATAAGATTATTGGCAACGAAGGAACTAGGGCGTGATAGGCGTATGCAAACAGGCGATGTGTTGGAGGAGACGAGTAAAGAAATAAACACTATGCGTGAAGGGATACAGGATGATTTGGCATTGATGAAAAGCTTTGTGGATGATATGGCGCATTTTAGTCAAAAGTTTACCAGTACAAGTGAATTAATGTGGCAAGAGTCCGAGAAGATTTTAGCAAGTGCAAGTGATGTGTCAGAGGGGGCGATGCAGCAAGCGATTGAAACGGAAGAAATGATGTTTGCATTATCTCATAATAGAGAGGTACTACAAGGGATTACAGATAAAAATAGTGGGTATAAAGATGTGCTCGGAAAAAGCTTACTATTGATGCAAGGTAATCTACAAAATCTCATAGAAATCACCCATTCTATGAAAAAAATGAAGGATGGCTTTAATGAAGTCAATAGTGTGGCAAGTGCATTGAAAGTGCAGGTGGATGAGGTAAATAAAATTGTAGAAACCGTACAAAGTATTGCTGAGAAGACTAACTTGCTGGCATTAAATGCTACGATTGAGGCGACAAGAGCAGGGCGAGCAGGCAGTGGATTTGCCGTAGTAGCCATAGAAATTAGAAAGTTGGCAGATCACTCCAAGGTAGCAGCGGGGAGTATAGGTGAGAAGCTGGGGCAATACGCTATGAATACCTATGCGCTTATGGAGAAACTGAATAAGCGGTATGAAGACGTAATTAAAGAAGAAGAAAAGATAGAACAGACGGCAGAAAATAGTATGCAAGTCACCGCAGACATGGAAAAAATATTGCAACTTTTTGAAGAAGTAGCTCATACATTAGGTGAAGAAATGGCACAGTTATCGAAGACATCGATCAATATGGAATCATTAGCGGCCATTGGAGAAGAGAATGCAGCAGCAGTGCAAATGATTGTAGAACAAATCAATAGGTTTTCAAGGCAGATAGGGGTTTTTCAAGAATACACCCAAGAACTTAAGCATATGCATACGATTTTAAAAGAAGACTTTAAAATTTATAAATTATAAAAATATTTACAAAAATAAAAAATAATTATACAATAATTGTGTTAATTAAATAGAAAAGCTAGGGGTGCCGTTTGGCTGAGAGGATGATGATCCAACTCGTTGAACCTGATATGGTTAATACCATCGTAGGGAAGCTTATAGTAAAATATAAAAGTTTTATTACTATAAAAAACGATTAGGCCTAGGTTTACTTTGGCCTATTTTTTTAACAAAAAATATACTAAAGGAGAAGAAGGATGCACTATACAACACAAATGGATGCTGCGAAAAAAGGCATTATTACAAAAGAAATGCAAGGTGTGGCAATAAAAGAAGGAATGGATGTAGGAGACCTTTGTGCAAAGATCGCACAAGGAACGATAGTAATTCCAGCGAATAAAAATCACATAAGTCTTTCGTCACAAGGCGTAGGAGAAGGGCTAAAGACGAAGATTAATGTTAATCTAGGGATCTCTAAGGATTGCTGTCGTTTGGATCAAGAGATGGAAAAAGTACATATGGCCATAGCGATGGGTGCAGAAGCGATTATGGATCTTTCAAATTATGGACATACAGAAGTTTTTAGAAAAAAATTGATAGAAGAAGCACCGGCAATGATAGGTACAGTGCCTATGTATGATGCCATTGGGTTCTTGCAAAAAGACATTGCAGGGATTACAGTAGATGAATTTTTTGAAGTAGTTGAAAAGCATGCCAAGGATGGTGTAGACTTTATGACTATCCATGCAGGTCTTAATCGTGAAACTGTCGAGACTTTTAAGCGTAACAAGCGACTTACCAATATTGTCTCAAGAGGAGGCTCACTACTTTTTGCATGGATGGAGGCCAATGGTCGAGAGAATCCTTTTTATGAGTACTATGATAGGCTTTTGGAGATTTGTGAAAAGTATGATGTCACCTTAAGTTTAGGTGATGGATGCCGTCCGGGTTGTATCGAAGATGCTACAGATGCTGTACAAATTAAAGAACTAATCACTTTAGGGGAACTGACAAAGCGTGCATGGAAACGCAATGTACAAGTGATGATAGAAGGTCCAGGGCATATGCGTATCAATGAAATAGAAGCCAATGTGCTGTTGGAGAAGAAGTTGTGTCATAAAGCACCATTTTATGTGCTAGGACCTTTGGTAACAGATGTGGCACCCGGGTATGATCATATAACGAGTGCTATTGGAGGAGCGATAGCAGCAGCGTCTGGCGTGGACTTCTTATGCTATGTAACACCAGCAGAACACTTGAGATTACCAGATTTAGAAGATATGAAAGAAGGGATTGTTGCAGCTAAGATTGCAGCCCATGCAGGGGATTTAGCAAAAGGCATAAAGGGTGCAAGAGATTGGGATTATAAGATGAGTCAAGCACGTGCGGACTTAGACTGGGCAAGGATGTTTGATTTAGCACTTGAACCTGAAAAACCTAGAAAATATAGAGAGGCATCTATGCCAGAACATGAAGATACATGTACCATGTGTGGGAAGATGTGTGCCGTGCGTAGTATGAACAAAGTTTTAAAAGGAGAAAAGGTAGATATATTTGATGGGCAGTAAAACGCAGGAATATAAATGATTTAAAGAAGGTTCAAAATAAGGTTGAAAAAGAAGCCCATATACTATAAACTAAGAAGAGATAGGTAGAGTCAGGAGAGCACATAAGTGAGCTAATGACTAGCCATTAAAATGATTGGATGACGAATCAAAGGGCAATAAGCCAGTTGAAGTGTAACCCAATAATCGGTTCGAGATGAATGGACCGATTATTGGGTTATTTTTATTTTAGAAAAGAAAAAGGGAAAAGGAAGGGGGCATAAAAAGTGAAGGAAAAAAGTTTAAGATGGGGCTATGTGGTATTAGGTATGCTGATGTTTGTATGTCTGGGGTCGGTTTACTCATGGAGTGTCTTTAGAGGGGCGATAGAAACGGCATTTGAAATAGGTGCGACAGCAAGTGGACTGCCTTATATGGTGTGCCTCGCGTGCTATGCACTATGGATGTTTTTGACAGGGCCTTTTATTGAGAAGTATCCACCACGGAGGATTATGATGATTGGTGGTGTACTAGTAGGTGGGGGATGGATCTTAGCGTCTTATAGTACTGATATTTATATGATGACCCTTACATATGGTGTGATTTCAGGCAGTGGTGTAGGTATGATTTACGGCGTACCTGTGGCGGTCGTATCCAAGTGGTTCCCAGAGAAGAAAGGATTAGCCGTCGGTCTTATTTTAGCAGGATTTGGTGTATCCCCTTTGGTGACAGCACCTTTAGGGACTTATCTTATAGAAGTCTCTAGCGTCTTTTGGGCATTGAGAATATTGGGCAGTGCATTTCTTGTGATCCTTGTTTTATTAGCCATACCTTTTCGATTTCCAGAAGATGAGCATAAAGAAAGTCAGCCCGTATCCCGCATTCGTTTGTTCGAGCAGAAGACCTTTTATAGTCTTTGGATTTGCTTTATGCTGGGTACATTAATGGGACTTATGACGGTTGGGATTACTACCCCAGTAGGGAAAGAAATGGTGCAGATCGATAATCAATTGGACACGACATTAGTGGCGGTATTTGCACTATGTAACGGTATGGGAAGACCTTTGTTTGGCTGGCTGACAGACCGGATAGGCCCGAGAAAAGCAGCAATCTTGGCTTATGGTATGCTTGCAGTTGCGTCAGGTATGATGCTTGTAGGCGGTGAAGGGAATGCGGTGATTTATAGCATCGCCTTTGCGATGATATGGATGACATTAGGTAGCTGGCTAGCTATTGCACCGCTAGCCACAGGCAAATACTTTGGGCAGGCACATCAGACGAGGCATTATGGCATTGTGTTTACAGCCTACGGTGTAGGGGCTTTATTAGGGGTATCTTTATCAGGTATAACAAGAGATTTGTTTGGGAGTTATAAGTTGTGTTTTTATCAAATGCTTGTATTAAGCATCGTTGGGATAGGCGTTGTGTGGTATGGTCTGAAAGACTTTAAAGAAAGTGCTTATGAAAGCGTAAAAGAGGATGCGGAAGAGAGATTTTTTTGATTAGAGGTAAAAAATACCATATATAGAGGAATTGTTAAAAAAATAATTAAGGTATTGCCAGAATAAAAAAGGTAGGGTATAATGAAACACGTTCCACAAAAAAAGTAAAAAGATTCAATTTATTGGAGGATTTAGTGATGAAATTAAGATTATTAGCAGCAGCAGTGCTTTCATTAGCAGTATTTACAGGTTGTAGTTCAGCAGAACCAACACCAGAAACAAAACCAGAAACAGAAACTGTAGCACCAGAAACAGAAGAAGAAGAAGAAGAAGAAGAAGAAGAAGAAGAAGAAGAAGAAGAAGCTACAGAAGAAGGCGTAGAAGTTAAGAAGTCTGAAATCGCACAAGAAAAAGGTACTCTTGTAACAGAGATTACTTTCAAAGATGGTACACCAGTTGATGTACAAATCGACTTCATCCAAGATGGTCAATCAAAATACGAATTAGCAGCTAAAGGCGAGTACGTAATGGTTGAAGGTGCAGAAAATACTTGGGATAAGCAAGTAGATGCTTTAGAAGCATTCATCGTAGAAAACAACTTCGATCTTACAGCAATTACTGTAGACGAAGAAGGTAGAACAGACGTAATAACAGGCGTTTCTGTTAAAGTACCAAGCTTATTAGATGGTGTTAAAGAAATTTTAGCTCAATAATAATAGATACAAAAAATCTCTAGGCGTTCAGCCTAGAGATTTTTTTGTTTAATTGGCAAGTGTGAAATTGGGATTATCAAGCACAAAGCTATCTTTAATGCCTTCGGTTACATAAACCTTGCTATCTTTGCTAATGAAGATTGCATCAATGCCGTCCAAGCTTTCTACAAAAGTAAGGCCTTCTTCGATGCCTTTAGAAAAGACGGATGTAGAAAGGGCATCCCCATCAACAGAATAATCACTTACGATGGTAATACCAGCAATTTCATTGTCGAAAGGATAGCCAGTGCTTGGATTTAGAATATGGTGATATTTCTTACCGGCTGCTTCAAGAAAACGCTCATAAATACCAGAGGTCACAATAGATTGATTGGCCACAGGGATATAACCAATGATTTTACCACGAGGGTTGAAGGGATCTTGCACGCCGACTTTCCAAGGAGAGCCGTCTAGTTTCGTGCCTAACGTATAAATATTACCACCAAGATCAATTAAGGCGTGTTGTACCCCTTCTTCACGAAGGAGTGTAGTAACCACATCAGCAGCGTAACCTTTAGCAATACTACCTAAGTCTAACTTCATACCAGGCGTTGTCAGAAAGATGGTCTGTGCATGACGGTCTAATTGGACCTGTTCATAATCAACAAGAGGCAATGTGGCATCAATTTCAGATTGACTAGGCACGCGTGCATCAGGGAAGCCGATGTTCCAAAGCTTTACAAGTGGACCAACGCTAATGTCAAAAGAACCTTCGGTAAGTTGGCTATAATAAAGACCTTTCTCGACGACTTCAAACATGGATGGATTGACAGCCACAGGGGCTATGCCACTGGCATCATTGACTTCGTCTAATAAGGTGCCAGAAGCATTAAGGCTTAAGTCCCTTTCAAGTGCTTCGATGGCATCAAAAGCTTTAGCTAAAGTGGCTTCATCTTGGCCATCAAAAAGAGTAAGGGTAATGGCAGTGCCCATTAAAAAGCGTGTTTCTTTTAAAGGGGGTGCAGTTTCTGCTTGTGGGGTAGAAGTGCACCCTGTAAGTACAAAAAACATAGAACATATCAAACAACATAATAATAAATGACGTTTATGAGTGAAAAAATGCATGATGTCAGGCTCCTTTAAGAATAATATAGTTGATAGGGTCATTATACCATTTTTTGTAGGAGATACAACAAGGGATAGCAGTTAATGTTAGAGTGTGAAAAATTAAGCAAAATCGAGAAACTTTAGAATACTCATGGATTAGGAGGGAAAAGGTGGACAAGGGTGGGAGAATTGTGTAGAATGTTAACGACGTAACAACGCATAATCTCCTTATTAGGTAGTATTATGATGAAAATAAATAAAGAGGTGATATAATGGCAAAAGACACAAATATTGTGATTTTGGGAGCTGGTTATGCAGGTGTACATGCAGCAAAAAAACTAGCTAAAAAGTATAAGAAGAACACTAACGTTCGTATTACACTTATTGATAAAAACCCATTCCATACCCTTATGACAGAACTTCATGAGGTAGCGGGTGGACGTGTTCCAGAAGAATCAGTAAAAGTAGAGCTTTCAAAGATCTTCCATCGTACAAAAGTAGATGTGGTTGTGGATTACATCGAAAACGTTGATATGAAAACACAAAAAGTAACAACAACACATGGAAGCTACGACTACGATTACTTATTAATGGGTATGGGTAGTGAGCAAGCATACTTCGGTATTCCAGGTGTAAAAGAGCATGGATTCGGTTTATGGTCACTAGAAGAAGCATTAGCAATCCGTGAACATATTATTCACAACTTCAAGAAAGCTTCATTAGAGAGAGATGCAGAAGTAAGAAAAGAACTTCTGACATTCGTTGTAGCTGGTTCAGGATTCACAGGTATCGAAATGGCTGGTGAGCTTTTAGAATGGAAGCACACTTTAGCAAACAAATACCATGTAGATGTCAATGAAGTGACAGTTATGGTAGTAGAAGCTGCGGGTACAATCTTAAATATGTTAGATCGTAAGCAAGCGGATAAAGCTGAAAAATACATGGCTAAACACAAAGTAGAAATCTTAAAGAATGCTCCAATTGTAGGTGCAACACCAGAAAGTATTACATTAAAAGATGGTCGCGTGATTAAGACACATACACTTATCTGGACATGTGGTGTAAAAGGTATCGATACAATGAATGGATACGATCTTGAGCTTACACCAAATGCACGTGCTAAGACAAACAAGTACATGCAAGCAGAAGGTAAAGAAAACGTATACATCATTGGTGACTGTGCATTCGTAGAAGAAGAGCCAGGCAAACCAAATCCACAAATTGTTGAAGCGGCAGAGCAAACAGCTGTAACAGCAGTTAAAAACATCATCAACCAAATTGAAGGCAAACAAGAAAAAGTTGAATTCAAATCAAACTACCATGGTTTCATGGTATCTATTGGTGGACGTTATGCAGTAGCAAACCTTATGGGCATGAAGTTATCAGGCTTCTTTGCAATGGCAGTTAAGCACCTTATTAATATGGTTTATTTATTCGGTGTATTAAACGTACATGCAGTTTACCACTACTTACAACATGAGTTCTTCGATATGAAACAAACACGTAACATTATGTGGGGACATTTATCTTCAAAAGGTAACCGTTTATGGTTAGTACCATTACGCGTATACATCGGTGTACTTTGGTTATTAGAAGGTCTTAAGAAATTAGTTGGTGATAGCACATGGAAAGCAGCATTAGATGCTTTATGGCGAGGCGAGTGGGCATTTAAGATTGGTCCAGATAGCTGGATTCGTCAAGGTAATGTTAAGATGCCATTCGAGTGGTTATACACAGATGCAGCTTCAGCAGCTTCAGGTGCAGCAGATGCCCTTACAGCAGCTTCAGGTGCAGGTGATGCAGCTTCAGCTTTCCCAACACCTATTTTAGATACAGTACCAGGTTTCTACGAAGCAATCATGAAAGTATTCATGCCAAATGCAGATGTAGCAGTACTTTTCCAAACAATGGTTGTATTCTTAGAAATTGGTATTGGTCTTGCATTAATCGTAGGTCTATTCACATTCTTAGCATCAGCAGCATCAGCATTTATGACAGTTAACTTTATTTTCTCTGCAATGGCTGGATGGGATATCTTATGGTATACATTTGGTTCAATCGCACTTATGTGTGGAGCAGGTAGAACATTTGGTTTAGATGCATATGTGATACCATGGATTAATAAAATAGTTGGTAATTGGTGGTTAGGTAAAAATAAGCACATTCATAGTAAGTAAAGTGGTCAAGATAAAGAAGAAAGAGACGAGGTGACATCATGCATCCTATATGGGACCGTTATCCAGCAGTCAAAGGCGAGCTCCAAGCAATCGTCAACTTGATGGATGAAAATGCAAAATGTAAAGATAAGGTCATTGAGAACTCAATCAAAGAGATGATTCATTCCAATGGAAAGATGATCAGACCTGCATTTACTGTACTCGCATCACACTTTGGAACCTATGAAAGTGAACGCTCACGTGCATTAGCTGCAGTGGTTGAAATGTTTCATATGGCAACATTGGTGCATGATGACATTATCGATGAGGCAACACTAAGACGCGGTAAGGAAACGATTCAATCCAAATATGGCAAAGCCTATGCTGTGTATATAGGGGATTATCTTTTCTGCTTATGCTTTAAGGTATTGGCTCAAACAGCTTCATTACAAAGTATTCAAGTAGATAGTAAAGCGATGTCACGCATCTGTCTAGGTGAAGTAGAGCAGCTTAATTCAAGGTTTGATAAGCAAGTAAGTGTGAAAGACTATCTGAAGCGCGTATCAGGAAAGACAGCAGAACTTTTCTCATTAAGTCTGTACATTGGTGCAGCTGAAAGTGGCTGTCCAGAGCGTATGTGTCGCGTATTTTGGAACATAGGCCATCATATAGGGATGGCTTTCCAAATTATCGATGATTTACTAGATTATACAGGCGATACAGCGCTTTTAGGTAAAGATGGTGCCAATGATTTAACAGATGGTATTTATAATTTACCACTGATTTATGCCCTTCAAAAGCAACCGAAAGACTTGCTACAACTCTTGGAGAAGGAAAGCTATACAAGGGAAGAGATTGAGGAGATTATCAGGCTTACAGATGTATATGGTGGGATAGCGGATGCACGTGCATTAGCTAAAAAATATACAAATAAAGCTTATAAGCTTCTCGGAAAACTTCCTGACAATGAAGCGAAAGATATACTCATTGATGTAACCAATATGTTGATTGACCGACATTATTAATAGAAAAAGCTATGAGCAAATACGTTCATAGCTTTTTTCTTGCAGTGTGCCCAGCATGGGCATAATCTTAAGGGTGAAAGTCCCTAGTGCGGGTTAGTAGTGCCAAGCACATAGCCAAGAGCAAGGGTGTCCTCGGTGACGAGGAATCTGAAGGAAGCTGGAGGCAAACTTCTGGTCT
>JBOGBZ010000228.1:0-2214 GCA_051656485.1 Cellulosilyticaceae bacterium | reverse complement strand
TGCCCCTAATACGGCAAAGAAAACCATGATATAGATAATAATTTCATTAATACTCATACTTTCGTCCTCCATTTCTCAAACTAATTAGATTTTATATTTAAGCATTTCTAAACAAGTGTTTGACCATGTCTTCACTTGGAGATGGAATAATTGAGACATTGGCGTGTTCGGATTTTGTAAGTGCCCCTTTCCCTTCTTGTAGTCCATATTCAATACTACTAAGAGCCCCAGTAACAATATACACCATTTTACCTCCGATACCAAAAGCAAGTTGCATTTTGAGCAGTCTGATATCACTGGCTTTAAGTGCCTTATCGAGTGCCTTGATCCCTGCACATACTTTGTTTGTTTCCATAACTCCCAAAGCATCTGCTACTTGTTTAGATGAATACTTATTTTTAAAAGCTTCTATAATTGGAGTACTTACAGCATGTACCCTAAAACTATCTACTAGAGTTTCTGCTGCTAATGTTTCACCATAACTAATGGCTTCATCCACTTCACCTTCATTCCCCGTCACAATCACAAGGAATTTACCAGGACAAATGGTTTTAAAATAAATAATTTCTACATCTGATTTTTTGACAATCTCATTAGAAACTTCTATTCCTTTGCTGATACTCCTAAATTCTAGCGCTCCTATACTTTTATTCATCATCCACCTCTATCGAATCTACGATGCCAACTACCGCTGCATCAATAGGCACATTAGGGTTACCTATTGCATATCTTGCCGCACCGCCTCGTATGATGAGTACCAAGTCATCTACTCCCGCACCTATAATATCTGCTGCTACAAATAAACCTTCTCTTTCTTTTTCCTTAGATACAAGCATCTTTAGAACAAGAAATCTCTGTCCATTTAACTTTTCATCTTTTTTGGTCGCCCAAACGTTTCCTACAACTCTTCCTATTTCCAAATTAAGACGCCTCCACTATATTCTTTTTATCTTTAGTTTGTGTGTTCTTATAAAATCTTCTGCTAATGGAGTGACTATCCCTTTTTTGCCCACCAGAACAGTTCCGTATACTGGAATATGAGCTCTCATTAAGTCCGTTTCTAATAAAAGTCTTTTATGGGTAAAGTCTATTTCACCTGATACACTTCTCTCTTCGCTCTCTTCTACATCAGGTTCCTTACTAGGTTCCTTTGTATCTGCTAAAAGTATATCACTGGCATGGCCAATAAGCTCTATCCCATACTGTTTGATTTTGTTTTCGTAGTCACTATATAAGGTATATAATGCCTTATGAGATGTTTTTTTATACTTTCTATATTCTATTCCATCTTCTAATACATAAACCTTCTTCCCTTGAAGTAAGGCTTTCAGTATACATTTTTCTTCCTCATTTTGAGCTAGACCCTGCGCTAAGCTAGCTAGTCTATCTAATGTCAGTTCCGCTACAACTATACACTCATACGCTTCATGCTCTAGAGGGCCATCAACTATTTCATAGCACTGTGTTAAGGCATCATTTAGGCCTTCTTCTTTTTGACCGATCCATATCATTTTCTTTTTAAGAGGATGAACTACCTTATCCTCTTTAAGTTTTCTATAAAGTTCTTCTACAATTTCATCAATAAGCTTTTGGTAGTTCATTTGAGAATCATTCCTAAAGTACCTTTAGTATAGCCACATGCATTGGCTTCATCATAGTCAATATGGATATAGGTTCTAAAGTCTTTATTCACTCTCACAACCATGTCGTCAAAAATAAGGGGTCTACTTCCAAACACTTTTACTTTTACAATTTCCCCATCCATTACATTGAACTGTGCTGCATCCTCTGGTGTAATATGAATATGTCTTTTTGCCACAATCAGCCCCTGACTAAGCTGTACTTTTCTCTCACCATTACTAATTGTTACACCAGGTGTTCCCTTTACATCACCGCTTTGTCTAATAGGAGATGGGATGCCTAACACCATCGCATCGGTTAAAGAAACTTCTACCTGAGACTCTTTTCTTGCTGGTCCAAGCACAATCACATTGTTTAATGTCCCTTTTGGTCCTGTCACACTTACACGTTCTTTGCAAGCGTACTGCCCAGGTTGAGAAAGATCCTTAACAGGTGTAAGTTCATAGCCTGGTCCAAACAAAGCCTCAATATCACTCTTTGTCAAATGGACATGTCTACCTGAAGCTTCAACTTCTATAAATAATTTTTCTTTAAGCTCCTTGATCACTTCATCTACAATTTGATCCACTAATT
>JBOGBZ010000227.1:0-2369 GCA_051656485.1 Cellulosilyticaceae bacterium | reverse complement strand
CTATGCTGAGCATTCTTGAATTTTTGCAAATCACGCTGTATAAATGCCACTACCTGCTCCTCATCTGAGAAAAGGCCTTCTGGGATAGGGTATGGTTTGATACGTTGTAAGAAATACTTGTCCTTTGCATTAATATTATAAGCATAGGATACTTCTAAGTGGTCATCTAACTCAAACTTTACAAAGTACAGTACGCCACTTACTTTTTCTATCTTTGTAGCCCCCAATAATCTGAGCCTTGTCTCGATCATATTGCCATTTGCCTCTGCTAGCTTCATTCTCTGTCCCCTCTTTCTCTTCTATGCAAAACGCACAAGTAAATAAATTGTTGATATCACTACTGATACAAGCATCAGTGGGAAGCCTACCTTCATATAGCCGCCAAAGCTAATAGGGTGACCATTCTTCTTACCGATATTGGCAAGTACCACATTGGCGGATGCACCGATTAGTGTACCATTACCACCAAAGCATGCGCCTAAAGATACTGCCCACCAAAGTGGCTGGATATCTACACCTTGTGCACCCATTGTAAGAATGAGTGGGATAAGTGTGGCTACGAATGGGATATTATCTAGGAATGAGGATACGATGGCTGATAACCAAAGAAGGAGAATCATCATCATTACAGGTCTACCTGCTGTCAGTTCAATAAGTGATTCCGCAAGTGCATGGATAAGTCCTACCTCTTCTAGGCCACCTACAAGTATGAAAAGTCCTATGAAGAAGAAGATGGTTGTCCACTCAATATGTGCCATCACTTCTTCTACATCTTGCTTACCGATAAGAAGCATTAGTGTTGCTGCTGATAATGCCACAATACCTGAACTAATACCTAAGTGGTCGTGTAAGATAAATCCTGCAAGCACAAGTGCCATCCCCACTAAACTCTTAATGAGTAAACCTTTATCTTTAATCGCTTTTTTCTCATCTAAAAGCATGACTTCTTGCTTATAACTCTCTTCTACCCAAAGTTTCTTGCCATATACAAAGTATAAAATAGCGATAGTTACGATAAATACCATCAATGCTGCTGGTGCTGAGTTCATAATGAAATCATTAAACCCAAGCCCTGCTGCACTACCAATCATAATGTTTGGAGGATCCCCGATAAGAGTTGCTGTCCCCCCTATATTTGATGCAAGGATTTCTGTAATCAGAAATGGTATAGGATTCAGTTTAAGCATATGTGTAATGATAAGTGTCATTGGACCAATAAGAAGTACGGTCGTTACATTATCTAAAAGTCCTGATAAAACTGCTGTAATCACTGCAAAGCATACGAGAATCTTCCACGCATCTCCCTTTGCTTTCTTCGCAGTAAAGATTGCTAAATACTCGAAAAGCCCTGAGTTCTTGATAACGCCTACAAAAAGCATCATCCCTACGAGTACCGCTATCGTATTAAAATCAATATAACCTACCACCTTGTCCGATGGGATGATATGAAGAAGTACCATAAGCATCGCCCCACCTAGAGCGGCTACAGTACGGTCTATTTTTTCTGTCATGATAAGTATCATAGCTACTAAGAAAATACCTAGTGCCAATAGTTGTGTGATATTCATCGCTTATGCCCCGCTTTCTGTCTACATGTTGTCTATGTCTATTCTTTATGAATCAATGTTCATTATGTTGTGAACCGAGATTCATCTTACTCCTTTTTATACTACTTTGCAACACTTTTTTTATGTAAATTTATTTTCTATCTTAACCTAAATTTTTATATGTATTTATACAAAAAAAAATATAGCGTGCTTCAAACACGCTATATCACTATTTACCGATTCTTTTTTAGCTTTCTTGTAAGTAGTACCAATACCATGATAATAACAGCTATTATAGCTACTACCATCCCTATTGCCACAAGTTGCAAGAGACATTCCCACACTGTATACATACTAAACTCTATTGCTTTTGATTCCATCTAGGTACCTCCGTTCTTTCTTTTTCTTTAAGGCGGATATGGTTCCCCATTTGTTTTCACTACGCCCAAGTACCAGCAGAGGGTATTCATATATGTAGGCTTCCTCCACAGACTTTTGCCTACTTTCTAGAACCATCGGAGCTGAGAGGGGACTACTCTTGTAGCAAAGCATTGGAGGTATTTCGTTATAAGTTCTTAGTTGATTTTCTGTAATGGTTTTAGCCTTACTGTTTGAGAAAAAGTGCCCTTCTTTTTCGAGTTTAAGGCGTTATGAAAGAAAATCAGCTTAGAACTTTAGAAATGCCGACTGCCTTTGCGTAAAGAGTAGCCCCCCTCAGCCTACTTGGTTCCCTCTTTACTCTTCTACCTTCGCAAAACGCTTAAAAGTCTTTCCTTCTCGCTCGATAGTCTCATCCCACATATGTGCTGGTCTTACCCATAG
>JBOGBZ010000226.1:0-44401 GCA_051656485.1 Cellulosilyticaceae bacterium | reverse complement strand
TGGTCAACAGTTGTTAGTGTAGAGATGATTTCTTCGATATCACCATCTAAAATACTGTCTAATCTATGAAGTGTAAGGCCTACACGGTGGTCTGTTACACGACCTTGAGGGAAGTTGTACGTACGGATACGTTCACTTCTATCCCCTGTACCAATTTGGCTTTTCTTCTCTGCTGCAAGTTCTGCGTGTTGCTTTTCACATTCAATATCGTAAAGCTTCGCACGAAGTACTTTGATTGCTTTTTCTTTATTCTTAAGCTGTGACTTTTCATCCTGACATGATACAACAAGACCTGTTGGCATATGTGTTACACGTACCGCTGAGTCTGTTGTATTAACGCTCTGTCCACCGTTTCCTGATGAACGGAATACGTCGATACGAAGATCATTCATGTTAAGTTCTACGTCTACTTCTTCTGCTTCTGGAAGTACTGCTACGGTAACAGTTGATGTATGGATACGTCCACCTGATTCTGTAGATGGAATACGTTGTACACGGTGTACACCACTTTCGTACTTAAGCTTTGAGTAAGCACCTTGACCTTTGATCATAAAGATAACTTCTTTATAACCACCGATACCACTTTCATTCACATCCATAAGCTCTACTTTCCACTTATTACTTTCTGCATAGTAGCTATACATACGGTAAAGGTCAGCTGCGAAAAGTGCCGCTTCATCACCACCAGCACCACCACGAATCTCTACGATAACGTTCTTATCATCGTTAGGATCCTTTGGAAGAAGGAGTAACTTAAGTTCATTTTCAAGTGGCTCTACTTTTTTCTTGTTTTCTGATAGTTCTTCTTTTACAAGCTCTTTAAAGTCATCATCTAAGCCTTCATCAAGCATCATTAATGCTTCATCAATAGCTTCTAGGGTTTGCTTATACTCAGCGTATTTTTCTACGATTGGTCTTAAATCGCTGTGCTCTTTCATAAGCTTCTGCCATTTTTGTTGGTTTGAAATAACTTCTGGGTCACTAATTAAGTCTGAAATATTTTCAAATTTTACTGCTAGTTCTTCAATTTGAGCAAACATCTATTCACCTCATCAACTAATCTTTTATTTCTTAATACCAAGGACTACACGATCTTTTCCAGCTAAGTCCTTGATAATACGTATCTTTTCAAAACCTTCGGCCTCTAGTATAGCACATACACTCTCGCCTTGTAAGTAGCCAATTTCATAAGCTAATAAACCACCTGTTCTTAGCCACTTGCTACCCTCTTTGGTAATACATCTATAAAACTTCAAGCCATCTCCACCATCCGTTAACGCCTTATACGGCTCATAACCCTTCACTTCTTCCATAAGTGTCTTACACTCTTCTGTCGTGATATATGGTGGGTTGGATACGATAAAATCTAAACTTTGTTCTTCTTCAGTATAATTATTAAATACGTCACTTTGTAATAGATTTACTTTATCTTCTACATGATTACTTAGTATATTCTTTTTTGCTACTTCTAATGCTTGGTCACAAATATCTATCGCTGTGATTTTGACATCTTCCATATAATGCGCTAAAGATACACTAATACAACCTGAACCTACGCCTACTTCCACACCTTTATGAAGTGGCATTTCTTTGCTGTATGCTATTAATGTTTCTACTAATACTTCCGTATCTTGTCTAGGAATCAATACGCGTTCATCCACATAAAAATCCAATCCCATAAAAGATTGCTCTTTTGTGATGTATTGTAATGGGAACCCTTGTACTCTTTTTGCAATGAGATACATATAGGATTGCTCCACATGGTCTGCAACCTTTTCATTCCCTATAAGGAGTAATTTTGCTGCATCGCATTCTAATAAGTACATGGCTAAAAGCTTTGCATCAATACCTGCATCTTCTTTGCCATACGCCTGTAGTATATCTCTTCCTTTTCGAATCAGTTCATTAACAGTTACATGTATTATTTGGGCTTGTTGTTTCATGGGATTCATTTTCTAAAACTCCTTTGACTGCGGTTATAGCAACTTCTATTTGATCATCATCAGGTTCTAACGTTGTAAACTCACGTTGCAGCCACATACCTGGGGCACTTAATAAATTAGCGACTTTATTATCTGGTGCTTTTCTAGCCCAGCGAATAAACTCATAAGAAATGCCTGCTACTACTGGTACCATCACGATACGTACTACCGTTCTTAACCAGAGTATTTGGGTGGTAAATAAGCTAAACACTAAAATACTTACGATCATAACTACAAATAAGAAACTTGTACCACAGCTTTTATGTAGGCGTGTGCAAGCTCTTACATTTTCGATTGTAAGCTCTTTTTCTTGTTCAAGACAATTAATGGTCTTATGCTCTGCACCGTGGTATTGGAATGTCCTTTGGATGTCTTTCATTCGGCTTACAAGCTTCATGTATCCTAAGAAAATAAGGATTCTAAAAACACCTTCCACTAAGTTTTGCATAAAAGATGACGGTATAACCCCTTTAAACAAGCGACTTAATAACATCGGTAATACCATAAAAATACCGATGGATAAGATAAAAGAAAATGCCATTGTGACACTCAAAATGATCTTTTCTGCCTTCTCACCAAACTTTTCATTAAGCCATATCTCGAATTTACTTGGTTGCTCTTCTTCTTCATCTCCGTAAAGCTCCGCTGAGTATCCTAGTGTTTTCACACCTAATACCAGTGATTCTACAAATACTGCCATACCTCGAAGGATAGGCAAACGAAGGATTTTGTATTTTTCTAGCCAACTATTTGTTTTCTGAACATCTGTTGCAATAGAATGATCGCTTTTTCTTACGGCAACTGCATAGAGTTTGTGCCCTTTCATCATGACACCCTCAATGACAGCTTGTCCGCCAATATCTGTTCTTGCCATATCTATACACCTCCTGGAGAATATAAAAAAAAAGAGTTGAGACCATCCGCTCAACCCCTCTTGATTACAATGATTAAATATTGTATTTTTTGTTGAACTTGTCAACTCTACCCTTAGCTGCAGCAGCTCTTTGTTTTCCAGTATAGAAAGGATGACAGTTAGAGCAAACCTCTACACGGATCTCTGGTTTTGTTGAACGTGTTGTAATTGCATTACCACAGTTACATGTTACAGTTAATTCTTCATATCTTGGTTGGATTTCTTTGTTCATGCTATTCACCTCTTTCATCGTACGTTTCTATGTTAATTTACACTTTAACAAAGTTTTATGACAACATTGGTATTGTACCATATGTTATTTGACATTGCAAGTCATTTTATCAATAAAAGCTTTGTTAGTTTCATACCTTAACATCATGTTAATAAGATTTTCAGTAACTTCCGTAGAATTCCCACGGCTCAAGTCTCTGCGTACATTGTACGCTACATTCATTTCATCTTCTCTTAGCAGTAAATCATCTCTTCTGGTTCCAGATTTATAAATGTCAATAGCTGGAAAAATACGTCTTTCAGATAAAGAACGGTCTAAAACAAGTTCCATATTACCCGTTCCTTTAAACTCTTCAAAGATGACTTCATCCATTTTACTACCTGTCTCTACAAGTGCTGTTCCTAGTATGGTCAAACTACCACCATTTTCAATTTTTCTTGCTGCTCCAAAGAATTTCTTTGGCATGTGTAACGCAGCTGGGTCTAATCCTCCCGATAAAGTTCTACCACTTGGTGGAATCGTAAGATTATAAGCTCTCGCCATACGTGTAATACTATCTAAAAGAATCACTAAGTCTTTGCCTTGCTCTACCATACGCTTAGCACGCTCTAGTACCATCTCAACCACTTGCTTATGATGCTCTGGTGGCTCATCAAAAGTCGATGCGACGACTTGTACATCCTGCCCCTCAATGCTACGTCTAATATCCGTTACTTCTTCCGGTCTTTCATCTATAAGGAGTACAATAAGGGATACATCTGGATGATTGTGTGTAATGGCATTAGCAATATGCTTAAGTAAGATGGTCTTACCCGCCTTTGGTGGCGCTACGATAAGCCCTCTTTGACCTTTACCTATAGGTGCCATTATATCAATAATACGCGTTGATAGTACTTCAGCATCATATTCTAGTGTAAGGCGCTGCTTTGGAAAGACTGGTGTAAGTGTCTCAAAGTTCGGTCTATACTTTGCTTTTTCTGGTCGATCACCATTCACCTTGTGCACATATAATAAAGCACCTGCTTTTTCACCTTCTTTAGGCTTACGCATGTCCCCTTCTATCCAGTCACCTGTCTTAAGGTTAAAACGCTTAATTTGAGAAATAGATAAATAAATATCATTTTCACCACGCATAAAGTTACGCGCACGAAGGAATCCATAACCATCTGGCATGATTTCTAGTATACCAGCTCCCGTTGTACGGTCTAAGCGTGTATTCTCACTTATACTTTCTACCTGCTCTTCATCTTCTTGTTCTTCATCTTGTTGATTATCTTCACTTACGTTACTTACTTCTTTAAGGGGAATCTCTGAAACAGAGGTTGAAGGGGTTGTTGAAAGGGAATTCTCTTGTTTTAAAAGCGCTTCTATTATTTCTGCTTTTTTTAGCTTGCTAATATGTGCTATACCTTTTTCCTTAGCTAGTTCCCGTAGTTGAGCTAATGTCATCTTTTCCATTATGTCCATGTTTTACTAGCTCCTTTAATTTATATTATATTTTTTTTAGTGTATCATACTTGTCCCATCATTTTCAAGCTATGTTTTACAGGGTATTTATGAAAAAAAGGCTGTATAGACAGCCTCTTCTCCTATGCTTTGATCAAATACTTTTGCTCTAATCCCTCTGGGTCCATCGGTGCATCCCAATAATACCCCTGCCCCACTTCACAACCCATCTCATGCATCAGGTCTAATTGTTCCAGTGTTTCAATCCCTTCCGCTACGGTCTTTAGACGTAAAGCCTTCGCGATGGATATAATGGCTGCTACAATCGCACGGTCTTGAGGATTCTCTACTACTTCTCTTATAAACGAAATATCTATCTTCAAATGGTCAAATAAAAACTTCTTTAAGTACCCTAAAGATGAGTATCCTGTACCAAAGTCATCAATAGCGATAGCAAACCCTTGTTTTTTAAGTGCCCTTATAATGTCTTGTGCAGTTTCTGTATCTGTCATCACCATTGTCTCTGTAATTTCTAATATAATCATCTGTGGTTCTATCTGGTATTTTTCTAAAATAGCCATGATTTTCTCCACTAGGTCACTATTTTTAAATTGTGCTGACGATAAGTTGATAGAGATAGGTACACTTTGGAATCCCTTATCCATCCACTCTCTTAATTGCTTACATACTGCTTCTATAACACATATACCCACTTGGTCGATTAGTTCCATCTGCTCCAGTAAACCAATAAAACTTCCTGGTGCCATAATCTCCCCTGTCGGCTTTTTACGTCTTAGTAAAGCTTCCATACCGGTTAATTCTCTTTTTTCTAGATCAATAAACGGCTGATAGTATACGATAAACTCATTGTTATTATACGCTTTACGAATATCACTTTCTAAGAGCATCTGCTTCTGCACTTCTTCCTGCATTGTATCTACATAGAAAAGATAATGATTCTTCCCACTCATTTCCTTCGCTTTTGCCAGCGTAATCTGTGCATTATTAATCACTTGCCCTGCTGTCTCTCCGTGACAAGGGTATAATGCTACGCCGCCCTTAAGTTCAAGATACAATTCTTTCGCTTCGATACTAATCGGTATCTCCATCTGCTTAAATATATTTTCAATAAGTTCTTGTGTCGTATGTTCTGCCTCACTATAATCCTGCATCACTACAAAAATATCTGGACCCAACTTAGCCAAAATACACTTATTGCCAATCACCTTTTTGATGCGATTCCCCACTTCCTTTAAGACAATATCGCCTGAAGAAAGTCCGTAAGTCGTATTAATGTAGCTCATTTTTGTAATATCCAGCAAAATAATTGCAAAAGCCTTATCTTTTTCACCACTTATTTTATTATAGAGTAACTCTAAAAAAGCTGCTTGACTTGGTAATCCAGTAACTTCATCTAAATATTTTATTTTATGCATTTTTTCTTGGAGGACTTTAGCACTTGTGATATCTTTCCCTATGCATATATATTGACTCATCTCATTATTTTTATCTTTTACACCCATCATACTCACTGCTAAATAAAAAGGTGTCCCATCTTTCTTATTCAAGTGGCAAATGGTATCAAATTTTCTACCATTGCCAAGGGCCGTTTTCATCTTTTCAACCAGTGTCTCGTTATACGTATTGGCCAAGCTTCCTAATTGCTCATGCATTTGAAGCTCTTCCTCACTATACCCCGTCAAATACTCTACTTGTCTATTTGTGTAAATAAGTTTGCCCGCTATGTCATAAATCATTAAGCAATCATCGATTTCATTTACAATTTCTTTAAATATTTGATTCGTTTGATAGGTGTCAATTTTTCCCAGACTCCTCACCTATATCTGCCTCCCTTTTTTGTCTACTTCTACCCTTATTTCTGCTTACGGATTAGATGTGTTTATTTCCTCTTTGAAGGGCAATAACCCCCGTACGTACACTTTCTAAAATTTCAAAGGCTCTTACGTCCTCAATAAACTGATCAATCATCTCTTTACTATTACAAATCTCAAAAACTACAATTTCTGTATCAATATCAATGACTTTTACACCATACTTCTCTGTAAGTTCTTTGATTTCCACGCCTAACTCTGGCTTAAGCACAACTTTGATAAGTGCTAATTCTCTCATAATGTCCTCTGCATTATCTAGCACTTGTACTTTTTTGATATCTACTAACTTTCCTACTTGTTTCTGAATTTGATCAAGGGAATTTTCATCTTCTGTCACAGAAATGGTAATACGTGAAATGCCTTGTACATGCGTTTCTTCCCCCGCAAAACTATTTAAATTAAACCCTCGACGTGTAAATAGCCCTGCAATACGCGCCACAACACCATAATTATTTTCTACTAAAACCGAAAGAATTGTATTTTTCATGCGTTTCCCCTCTTTCTCACCATTCAAATCTTAAAAATATTATATCACAATCCATATTCTAAATTCTATCAATTTTTATACTTTTGATTTTGAATATAAAAAAACTCACAAATGTGAGTTTTCTTATATTTATACATTCTTTTTCCGTCTTTTCTTACTAACCACTGGCTGATCACCATAAGCATTAAGCTTCGCCTGTACGCTTTCATGAACTGTTTCATAAGGTACGCCTGTTAAAAGTTCCATACCTTCTTTAACCGAACTCATTGCATAAATATGAAACTTGCCTTCTTTGACTGCTTCGATCACTTCATCATCTAGCATTAAGTCTTCTTTATTTTGATAAGGTATAATAACCCCTTGATTTCCCGTTAAGCCTTTATTTTTACACACTTTATAAAAGCCCTCTATCTTATCATTAACGCCTCCTACTGGCTGAATCTTTCCGTATTGGTTAATAGACCCCGTAACGGCAATGCCTTGCCGTATAGGTACTTCTGCCAAGCTGGATAAGACTGCAAAAAGCTCTGTACTGGAAGCACTATCCCCATCAATGCCCCCATAGCTCTGCTCAAAGCAAATGCGACAACTTAACGAAAGCGGCTGCTCCTTAGCAAAATAATTCCCTAAAAAGCCTGTGATAATTTGTACGCCTTTGGAATGGATACTTCCACTTAGGCCCACTTCACTTTCTACATCTACGACGCCTGCCTTTCCGCGATAAGTCGTACAGGTGATGCGTACAGGTCTTCCAAAACTAAAGTTGTCTGCTTGATAAACCGCAAGCCCATTGATTTGACCGATATGCTTGCCGGTCGTATCTACAAGGAAAATATTCTTTTTGTACTTCTCCCCTATATTACGTTGCACATTTTCTTTAAATGCCATGCGTATCTTACGTGCGGTCAATATATTTTGCTCAGTGATATAGTTTTCTGCAAAAACACTTGCTTCTCTTACCAAATCAAGCACTGGTTGCATATTGGCACTTATCTTTTCCTTACTTTCTGCATGACGATGACTATACTCCAACAGCCTAGCAACGCCTTCTCTCGTGACAGCTGGCAACTTTTCTTTATCACAAAATGTCTTGATAAGCCTTGCAAATTGTCTGACGCTATCTGACGTACTCGTAATGCTTTCGCTAAAGTCTACATTAATTTTAAAGAGCTTTTTAAAACTTGGGTCATACTCGTTTAAAATGCTGTACACTTCATAGTTTCCTACGATAATAACTTTTACATCTAGATCAACGGCTTCTGGAACCATCCCTAATGTGGTTGTAATATTACCACCACCTAGGTTCTCCATCATAATCTTACTTGTTTTTAGCGCACGCTTCATGCCTTCCCACGTTCCTTGTGCCTCTAGTAAGTCCTCCATACGCATAATCAAGTACCCGCCATTGGCCTTATGCAATAACCCTGCATAAATGTTCATAAAATCAGTATGGGTAGTATTCATCTCTGTATCAATCTTAATCTTCCCAATCAAACTACTGTAACTTAATGGATAACCAGTAATGACCGGCGCACCTTTTTGTTTGCTATGGTCTACAATCACATTCACATCATAGCGACTGACAATATCTTTGACAGACTTTGGACTAAGCCAAGGAATAATCTGTGCTAATCCTTGTGCATCCTCTGTCTCTACCTTCGCAAAGATCTCTAAATTCTCTAAGATATCTTCTACGATGGCATCTATATACTGTACAATCTCTGGGTATTCGCCATAGTTTCCTTTAAGATACGTCACATAATACCCTAACTCCTCCATGACCATTTCTTGTTCAAGGTTATCTAAATACATTTCATATTCTTTTTCTAAGCTTTTAATCTCTTCAAGAATAGTTCCAGAAAACGCATACAGTTTATTAATTTCTTCTTTCAATAGGTCTTTGTCTTCATCCTCAAGTGCTTCATAATTTTCAGTATCAATGGGTTCCCCATCTTCATCTAGTGGCATGAACCCTACACCTTCCTTCGTTATTTTCGCCTTAAATCCTAGTGCTTTCGCTCCTATCTTTAATTCTTTTAGGAGTTTATCCTTCTTATCTGTCATTTCATCTATAACTTTTTGTCGCCTCTGTTCTGCTTCATAACCTTCCAGTTTATCGGCTAAATCATCTATTAAAAAATGTTTAAATTCTTTCATATCGTCTTGAAATTTTTTCCCATCTCCTGGTTGCATTCTTATAGCCTTAGGAGCTGATGGATTTTCAAAATGGTAGATATAACATAAATCGTCAGGTGTATTTTCTTTGCTTGCTGTCTCCTCTACTTTTTGGATGATATAGTCATACAAAGCTTTTTCATCTTCACCTGATACATAGATATTATAATCTTTCGCTTTCATCCCAAGGCCAAATTCCAGCATATTAATGCCTTCACCTTGATTAAGCATACCACTCTCTGCTTCTAATTCATCCGTGTTCTGGAAAGGAAAATCAGCAAATTGATATGAGGTTTTAAGTTGTTCCCACTTTAATTCTAAATTTTTTTTCATAATTATCCCCCCATAGTTACACTATATTCACTATGGCTTATATGCTCTACAAAATGTTGTGTTTTTTGACAATTTTTTTGAATTTTTTTCCATAAAAAAAGAGACAGTATGTCACTACTGCCTCTCATCTTAAATAGTATAGCCCATAATGAGTCCATGCTCCGTAGGTTTTGTGTAATAATTCTTACGCATTCCTAATACTTGGAATCCGCTACCCTCATACAATTTCTTGGCAACAGCATTACTTTCTCTTACTTCTAGTAATAGAACATCTAAGCCGGCCTCATTCATACTCTCTTTAAGAGCCTTTATAAGTTGCGTACCAATGCCTTGCCCTCGATGGGACTTGTGTACCGCTACATTGGTGATTTGCCCTTCTTCTAGGACACACCACACGCCTACATAGCCTACTATTTCTCCGTCCGCTTCTGCTACCCAGTAGGTTGCCACTGGATTTTCAAACTCTTTGTCTATCGCTTCCCTAGACCATGGCGTAGAAAAGGTCACTTGCTCTAATGCATAAATACCTGCGGCATCTTCTGCCACAGCTTTTCTAATGACCACCGTTTTCGCGCTCCTCAAGTTCACGTTCTGCCTGACTTTTACGTAGATACATTGGGACAAAAGTATCTGGGTCACTTACTTCCCCACGTCCATACGCTTGGTGTGCTAAATGCGCTAAAGTGCTTGCACGCTGCATCAACTGATGGGATGGTGCAAACTTAGCCTGATCGCCTAATACTTCTTGGATTTTTTCTTTAAATACCGCCACGCCATCCCCTAAGAAAATGACTGGTCTATTTTCATCTTTTAATGTCTCTAGTAACTCATCGATTTGTATCCCTAAATAGTCACTGATACGCTCTAATGATGCTTCTTGCCACTTATAATAGGCAGTGTACACTTGGTTACGTCTAGCATCCATAATTGGACAGATAATCGCTTCTGTAAATGTCATGTTATTTGCCATGACATCTAATGTCGGTATACCTATGATAGGCACTTCAAGAGCCATCGCCATCGCTTTTGCGGTTGCCACCCCTATACGTAAGCCTGTGAAAGACCCTGGTCCACTGGTCACTGCAATAGCATCTACCTTGTCTAACTCTATGCCAATCATCGCCTTTAAATCTTCTAACATCGGCATGATTGTCTGTGAATGGGTAAGTTTATGGCATACATAGTATTCACCCACTAATTTTCCATCCGCTATATAAGCTACGCTACCAGCTACACCTGATGCATCTATAGCAATAATATTCATCTTCTTCCTCCTACTTGATTGTTATTTTTCTATAATCAAAGCCTTGCTCTAAGTCTTTCTCAATGTATAGCCACTTAGCACTACTTGGTATGGCATCTGGTACATTATTTGCCCATTCTACGAGGCATACACCTTGTCCATAAAAGTAATCTTCATAGCCGATCATCTCTAACTCATCTGTATCTTCTATACGATACATATCAAAATGATAGAGAGGTATGTCACCATCGTACTCTTGCACGATTGTGAACGTAGGACTTGTAATATGTTCGTCTATACCTAATCCTTTAGCAAAGCCTTTTGAAAAGATAGTTTTACCCACACCTAAATCTCCTATGAGACAATAAATCTGACCAGGTGTTGCTTGCTTTGCAATTTCATAAGCTTTTTCAAAGGTTTGTTGTTCTGATAAACTAATAAACTCCATTTTTCGTTCCTTTCGTTGTCGTATTCTATAGCTTATTGTAATACGCTCTCTCTAAAGTTTCAACTGATTTACTTTGTATTACTTGGAGTATGTATCTTCTGCTTCTTTTTATACATATTTTTCTTCGTTATGCTCATACTAATCTCCATATGAATATAGAAAGGAAGATTCTGTAATGACTGATTTTAAACAAAGCGAAACTTGCCTTAACCTTATGCGTTCTTTTGCAGGCGAGTCTCAAGCTCATATGCGCTATAAATTCTTTGAAACTCGTGCGATGGAGGAAGGCCTTCATGAAATTGAAGCCATCTTCAAAGAAACTGCTATGAATGAGATGGCTCATGCCCATATCTTCTTTAAACTTTTAGAAAAACATCTGGGTTCAAGCTCTGTACCTGTCAATGGTGAGTATCCTGTAGAACTTGGCAATACTTTAGCCAACCTTAAAGGTGCTGCTGCTGGTGAACACGATGAGCATACCAACGTCTATCCAACATTTGCTGAGACAGCACGTAAGGAAGGCTTCATGGATGTTGCTCACCACTTCGATATGATCGCTAAAATCGAACAAGAACATGAACAACGCTTCAACCACTTCGCAAACCTTGTCGAGAACGGTACCCTCTTTACTAAGGATAGCCAAGTTTACTTCAAATGTATCCACTGCGGCCATGTACACGAAGGTACATCTGCACCTAAAGTATGTCCAAACTGCCTTCACCCACAAGGTTTCTTCAAAGTCGTACCTACCCCTTGGCAGTAATCTTGTCCTCCTAAATAGTCTGTTACACAGTTTGTGCTCGTATCGGTTCTTAGTTATATCCTAGTAAAAAAGTCCTTTATGTAAGAAATGTTGCACGTAGCTGCCTTTTCTGAAATAAAGGAACTTTTTTACGCGGGTTTTACCTAAAGCCAAAAATGGCCGTTACACTAATGTGTAACAGGCCATTTTCCACGTTTATTTTGCTTGTTTCATCGATAAGCTAATCTTCTTTGTCTGTGCATTAACCCCGAGTACTACCACATCCACAATGTCGCCTACTTTTACGACTTCTAATGGATGTTTAATATAGCGCTCACTTAATTGTGATAAGTGTACAAGCCCATCTTGATGCACACCGATATCTACGAAAGCACCAAAGTCTACGATATTTCTAATAGTTCCTTTAAGTTTCATGCCTTCTTTTAAGTCTTCTATTTCTAAGACATCACTATGAAGGATTGGCTTTGGCATATCCTCACGTGGGTCACGTCCTGGCTTCTCTAATTCCTTGATGATATCTTCTAAAGTTGGTACCCCTACTTCTAACTGGGCCGCTAACTTTTCTAAATCCCCTACTTTTTGGCTAATGCCTTTGCAATTCCCTGTCTTTAAGTCTTCTTTTGTGAATCCTACTGCTTCTAAAAGCTTCAGTGCGATATCATAAGATTCTGGGTGAACTGCTGTACTATCTAGGAAATTCTTCGCTTCCGGTACACGAAGGAACCCTGCACATTGTTCAAATACTTTTGGTCCTAAGCCTTTTACTTTCTTAATTTGTGCACGGCTTATAAACTTACCATTTTCCTCACGGAAGCTAATGATATTATTTGCCACAGTCTTTTTAATACCTGCTACATATTGCAGAAGTGAAGAAGATGCTGTATTGATATCAACCCCAACTTCATTTACTGCCTGCTCTACAACGCCACCTAAGCTTTCTTCTAGGCGCTTTTGATTCATATCATGCTGATACTGCCCTACACCGATAGACTTTGGATCGATCTTTACAAGCTCTGCTAAAGGATCTTGTAGACGTCTAGCGATAGATACCGCACTTCTCACCCCTACATCGTCATTTGGGAACTCTTCTGTGGCAAGCTTAGATGCTGAATATACAGACGCTCCTGCTTCATTAACGATAACATAGTGAATCTTCTTTGGTATTTCCTTAAGCATATCTGCTACGATTTTTTCTGTCTCTCTAGACGCCGTACCATTTCCGATAGAAAGAAGGTCGATATCATATTTATCAATAAGTGCTTTGAGTACCTTTTTCGCTTCTTCTACTTTATTTTGAGGTGCTGTCGGATAAACGACTGTGTTGTCTAGTTTTTTCCCCGTCTCATCTACAACAGCAATTTTACACCCTGTTCTAAAGGCTGGGTCAACCCCCATTACCATATGATTCTTAATAGGTGCGCCCATTAAAAGTTGATATAAGTTTTTGTTGAATACTTCTAAAGCACCATCTTCTGCTTTTTCACTTAACTCATTACGGATATCTCTCTCAATCGCTGGTGCAATAAGACGCTTATAGCTATCTGCTATGGTTCCCATCAGAAGGTCTTTTGTCGTACTCCCCTCTTTGATAAGTTGCTTTTCTAGATATAGCATCACACGTTCTGTTGGTACTTCAATCTTTGTGGTGATGATTTTCTCTTTTTCCCCACGATTAATCGCTAGTACACGGTGCCCTGGCATCGCTTTTAGCCTTTCATTGTACTCATAGTACATGGCAAACACTTGCTTCTCATCTTTTTCTTTATCTTTTACTTTTGTGATGATTTCACCTTCTGTAAAAGTAAGTTTTCTGATATACCCGCGGAAGTTCGCTTGATCTGAGATATACTCTGCTAAAATATCTGATGCCCCATCTAAAGCATCTTTAATAGACGTTACCCCTTTTTCTTCATCTATAAAGCTTTCTGCAAGCTTTTCTATTTCTTTTTCTGTCTGTGCTAAGATTGCATCTGCTAAAGGCTCTAGACCTTTTTCTTTTGCAATGGTTGCACGTGTACGCTTCTTGGTTTTGTATGGTAAATAAAGGTCCTCTACTTCTGTAGCTGTCTGTGCTTTTTCTATGCTTATGCGTAAGTCTTGTGTGAGCTTCCCTTGCTCATCAATCAGACGAATAACCTGCTCTTTTCTAGCTTCTAAATTTTGAAGGTAGATGAAGCGCTCATGAAACTTTCTGAGTACCTCGTCATTTAGTCCCCCTGTTAATTCTTTTCTATAACGTGCAATAAAAGGAATGGTATTTCCTTCTTCGATTAATTTAATCGTATTTTCTACTTGGCTTTTTTTGATAGCTAATTCTTCTTGTAGTATTTTTACAATATCCATTATTTTTCTCCTTTGCCCTTTATCTTTAGTGTTATAGTACCATATTTTTCTAGGAAAATATAGCTACTCCCATCCCCAATTTCCTCTACAGTACAAGCAACCTTCCCTCAATTCCCTACAGTTACAGCACTTGAAGATGACCTCTGTGGAAGTAAGGCTTCCATAACACAACTTGAGTACCTGTGCAAAAGCATCCGCCACACTCATTTCATAGCATCCCCCACACGCAGGGATACATTCTTTGACCACACATACTTCTATATAACTTTTAATAGGCACGAATGATTGTGGAACCAAAAGAACCCCTTGAAATAAAGGATTCGTACGTAAAGCATTGCAAAAAAGGTTTGCCACATCCCTTTGATTTTTCTGCGGTAAACAAGGAAAATAAATCTCTTTTCCATCACAAAAAACTTTGGTACATACTATGGTATTTCCCGTGCGATACTCGGTGGGTACAATGACTCTTATATAGTCCGCTTGCTGTTGATACGCCACACATATTCCCATCTCATATTGGTTTTCTTCTACACATTTAGGTTCCATAATTTGGACACAAGGATCACTTCCTAATGTGTAGTACAAGAGGGTCGCCAGCTCATACCATGGTGGATACATTCTTTTATAGCTCATCTTTTCTCCTCCTCGTTAGTATCTTGGTTCATTATATGCTTTTTTCTACAAGTTAGTTAATCAGTGGCCATAACTCAAAAAAATGGTATAAGTTTTCTCTTCTAAAAATATACTTGTATCATAATGCAACATTTAATTTATGTTAAATGCTGCAACAAAAACTTGTCGAGGTGAAGATTATGAAAAGAAGATTTATGGCATTAGCACTATGCGGTATCATGGCTACCTTTTCACTTGCTGGCTGTGCACAATCAGGAAATAGTGATTTCAAAGTAGGAATGGTTACAGACTCTGGTACAATCGATGATAAGTCTTTCAACCAAGGTACTTGGGAAGGCATCCTTCGTGCTGGTGAAGAACTTAAAGTAGATACCCATTACCTAAAGCCTGCTGGTGAGACAGAAGCTGACTACTTAAAAGAAATTCAAAACCACTATGACACAGGCCGTAAATTCATCGTTACACCAGGATTCAAATTCGAGACCGCTATCTTTAAAGCACAAGAAAAATATCCAGATGCAAAATTCGTTCTAATCGATGGTAAACCATGCGAAATCACCAAAGATAAAGATGGTAAAGATGTGACCACTTACAAAATCGGTCCTAACTCAGTGGCAATCTTTTATGCAGAACATGAAGCTGGCTTCTTAGCTGGTGTGGCTACTGCTCTTGAACTTAAAGAAGGCGAACTAGGCTTTATCGGTGGTATGGAGATTCCTCCTGTACAAAAATTCAACTGGGGCTTCCAACAAGGTGTGACCTATGCTAACGAAAATCTTGGTACAAAGATGACACTCAAAGAAGAAAATGTCGTCTACCAAGGTACTTTCTACGAGACGGCTGCTGGTACACAACTTGCTGCTTCTATGTATGACAAAGGCGTAGATGCGATCTTCTGTGCTGCTGGTGGTGTAGGTGCTGGTGCTATTAAAGAAGCAACTGAACGTGCTGCAAAAGGTGAAAACGTATGGATCATAGGCGTAGACGTTGACCAATATGCTGATGGTCTCTATGACAGCAACAAAGATAAGACCATCAATCAAGATGATACTTCTGTCATCCTTACATCTGCTATGAAACGTCTTGGCAACTCTGCTTTTGATATGATTCAAGCTGAACTTGATGGTAAATTCCCTGGTGGTCAAGAGCTTATGTTTGATTCACAAAATGATGGCGTTGGTATCCCAACTGAGAATCCTAACTTAAATGATGACACCGAAAAAACAGTGTCTGATATTCAAGCAAAAATCAAGTCTGGTGAAATCACCGTACTTTCAAACAACGACGCTGGTACTTTATTCAAATAATATTCTTACAAAAAAAGGCGGTACTTCCGCCTTTTTTAATACATATCTATTCTCTTAAAGGAGGTTTTCTATGTCTTATGTGATTGAAATGTTAAACATCACCAAGACCTTCCCAGGCATTGTGGCCAACGATAATATCACCTTGCAGCTAGAAGAAGGCGAAATCCATGCTTTACTGGGTGAAAACGGTGCAGGTAAGTCCACACTGATGAGTATGCTCTTTGGCATGTATCAGCCTGATAGCGGCATGATTAAACTTCGTGGGGAAGAAGTCCATATAACCAATCCCAATGTAGCCACTGCTCTGGGTATCGGCATGGTGCATCAGCACTTTAAATTAGTCCATAACTTCACTACTACCCAAAACATCATTATAGGTGTGGAACCGAAAAAATGGGGTGGCTTGGTCATCGACATGGCACTAGCCACGAAGCGTGTAGCTGAACTCTCTGATAAATACGGCCTTGATATTGACCCTTTCGCAAAAATTGAAGATATCTCTGTAGGTATGCAGCAACGGGTAGAAATCATGAAAATGCTTTATCGTGATGCCAACATCCTGATCTTTGATGAGCCTACTGCCGTTCTCACACCTCAAGAAATCACTGAACTGATGAAAATCATGCGTAATCTCATCGCTGAAGGTAAGTCTATCATTCTCATCACCCATAAGCTTAAAGAAATCAAAGCTGTGGCAGACAGATGCACCATCATTCGCCGTGGTAAGTACATCGATACTGTCAAAGTGTCTGAAACCTCCACTGCTGATATGGCACATAAAATGGTGGGGCGCAATGTCTCTTTCAAAGTCTCTAAGACCCCTAGCACACCTGGTGACTGCGTCTTATCCATCCAAAACATAGACGTTCAAAGCAATAAGAAAGTACTGGGACTGAAGAATTTTTCACTAGATGTTCATAGAGGTGAAATCGTAGGTATCGCTGGTGTCGATGGCAATGGTCAGACGGAACTAGTAGAAGCTATTACAGGCCTTCGCAAAGTAGAAGCCGGCAAAGTCTTCTTAAAAGAAAAAGATATCACCACCTTGCCTATTCGTAAGAAAATCCAGCAAGGCGTCGCTCACATTCCTGAAGATCGTCAGAAGCGTGGGCTTATCCTTGACTACTCCCTTGAAGAAAATATGATTCTCGAAGTGTATAACAAGCCACCTTTTGCCAAGTGTGGGCTTCTTCAAAACGCCGCTATTCATGATTACTCCGAAAAAATCATCGAAGCCTTCGATGTCCGTTCAGGTGAAGGTGGTAAGTCCCCTTCTCGATCCCTTTCAGGTGGGAATCAACAAAAAGCTATCGTTGGCCGTGAAATGGAACTAAACCCCGACCTTCTCATTGCTGTACAGCCTACCCGTGGCTTAGATGTGGGTTCTATCGAGTATATACACAAGCGCATCGTAGAGCATCGTGACAAAGGTAATGCCGTTCTTGTGGTCTCTCTCGAACTGGATGAACTCCTATCCCTCACCGACCGCATAGCCGTTGTCAATAGTGGCGAACTTATCGGTATCCGTGACACCGCTTCGACCAATGAAAATGAAATCGGCCTTATGATGGCTGGTATTGCAGGAGGTATGAATCATGACGAAATATAGAAAACTCTTCGTATCCCTTATCGCTATACTCATGGGACTTCTAGTCGGTGCTCTCTTTATGCTCTTCACCGGCCACAATCCTTTCATCGGCTTCTTAAGGATGTTTCAAGGTGGTACCATGACCCTTGAGCGTATTGGTAATACCATCGCTACTGCTACGCCGCTCATCCTCACGGGCCTTTCAGTGGCATTCGCCTTCCGTACAGGACTTTTTAACATCGGTGCACCGGGTCAGATGCTCTTTGGTGCCTTCTGCTCCATCGCCGTAGGCTTGTCCTTTAACCTTCCTTCCATCGTCCACGTACCTTTAGTGGTATTAGCCGGTATCGTAGGTGGTGCCTTTATTGCTTCTATTCCCGGCTTTTTGAAGGCTAAATTTAACGTACACGAAGTCGTCTCTTGTATCATGATGAACTGGATTGTCTTTTGGGTCGTTAACTACACCATTCCTGCTTATTTCAAAGGCAATCTAGAGACAGAGTCAAGACTCTTAGCAGATAGTGCTACCCTTCATGTGAAATGGCTTTCTGACCTTTTTAATGGTTCCTTCATCAACCTCGGTACGCTGCTAGCCATCCTTGCAGTCATCCTCATTGCTTTTATTCTCAATAAGACTACTTTTGGTTATGAATTGAAAGCTGTAGGTTTTAATCGTCACGCTGCCGAATACGCTGGTATCTCTGTTAATAAAAACATTCTTCTTTCTATGATGATTGCAGGTGCCCTTGCTGGTCTTGCTGGTGTTGCGCAATATGCTGGTAATGCCAATTGTCTTCAGATAGGTGTCCTTCCTGCTCAAGGTTTCGATGGCATTGCCGTCTCACTTCTTGGTGCCAATACACCTATCGGTGCTTTCTTAGCTGCTCTTTTCTTTGGCCTTCTTTATGCAGGTCGTGGCTTTATGAGTGCTGCTACCAAGATTCCACCAGAAATCGCAGATACCATCATCGCCACGATTATTTACTTCGCTGCTACCAGTGTCCTTGTGGAAGGTTGGCTTGATCGCCTCCTTCGTCTCAAAAAGCCCAAGGCTCCAAAAACACCAGATACAGACTCAAAGGAGGTGAACTAGTATGCTAGAGACGTTATCCCAAATACTCGAAACGTTATTTCAAGTTTTTCCTTATGCCATCGCCCTGACTATTCCGCTACTCATTACAGCACTCGGTGCTCTTTATTGTGAACGAAGTGGTGTCATTAATGTAGGTCTTGATGGTCTGATGATTTTCGGTTCCTTTACTTGCGCCGTAACCATTACTGTTTTCAATAAACTTGGCTTAAGCACCACCCTTGGCGTATGGGTCGGCATCACCCTAGCTGTCGTTGTCGGTATACTCTTCTCTCTTCTTCACGCCTTCGCTAGTATCAACCTTAAGGCAAACCAAGTTATTAGTGGGACTGCTATCAATATGATTGCACTGGCACTTACCGTTTTCCTTGCACGAAACATTACAGGTAGTGGCGATATTCGTGTGCAAGGCCTTGCCAAAGCAGATGTACCTATTCTCTCTAAAATACCTGTTATCGGTGATTTATTTTTCCAAAATAGTTATATCACCACTTGGCTTGTGGTGGCTTTATTAGCCATCTTTACCTTCTTGCTTTATAAGACTTCCTTCGGCCTTAGATTGCGTGCTTGTGGTGAAAATCCTCATGCTGCTGATGCCGCTGGTGTGAATGTGTATAAGATGCGGTATATAGGTGTTACCGTATCCGGTGCTTTCGCAGGACTTGGCGGTGCCATTTACCTTGTGACCTTCTCTGGTGTCTTCAATGGAGCGGTCAGCGGCTTCGGTTTCTTGGCACTTGCAGCCTTGATTTTTGGCCAGTGGAAGCCTCTAGGCATCCTTGGTGCTACCCTCTTCTTCGGTACCGCCATGACCATTGCCAACGTTTCTCAAGTTATCCCTAGTCTTTCTTCCATTCCACCTGTATTCCTAAAGACCTTCCCTTACGTCGTGACACTCCTCGCCCTCATTGTCTTCTCTAAGTCTACACAGGCACCGAAAGCTTCTGGCGAGTCCTTCGACCAAGGTAAACGCTAAAAAAGTTGCGAGATTTTTCTCGCAACTTTTTTGTGTGCTATTATTCAACATCAATCAAGAATACTATAATCTGTATTCCCTTTGACACTTATAATCTGCCAATACGTCTCTTCACCCTTTTGATACGACTTAAGGGTGAGTTTTTGCTTAATCTCCCCCGATACCTTGCCTTGTAGCATCTCGTCTAAGAGAATCGTATACTTCACTTCCCCGTCCTTTGTCTTCTCTGCTTTTTGTATGGTCAACTTACCTACTGATGGACTTGAGCCACCTGTCACCCAGCCATTCCCCGCAGCGACTACCTGCTCTTGGAGTTTTGGTGAAAGAGTAATATACTGCAAAGACCCACTTCTCGTCTGCTGCCCCTTAACCCATAAATTCAAGGCTTCCTCCGGTGTCCTCGGACGCAGCACATCTTCTATGGCTTTGATGCGCTCTTCTATCACCTGCTCTGTCGGATAGTTGATATAATAATCCTTCTCATCGATGACTTGCTTTGCTAAGAACATCGTATTCAGCCATTCCATCCCGAGATACAAGGTGTCACCTTCTATTTGATAATTATAGGCCGCATAAGGCATCATCATCCCTCCATCTCCAAGGGTAATAGTAATCGGATGCTCATGAATCATCCCACCATCTAGCCCTTCTAAAGGATAGCTTGGTAATGGAATCTGCTGTACACGCTCTGGCAAAGGCCGCTCTTTATCATGCACACTCTGTCCTAAGCCTGCCAAGTAAGAAAGATAACGTCTACTTTCTGAGAAAAAGGGAATCTCTACCCTCAAAGTATCTTTGCCTGGATACCACTCTACTTCTGTGGCTCCCATATCTTTTGCAAACTTCTCTATAGGTATCAGAACTTGGCCATCTACGACAGGCAATACCTCGCCTCTTTCTTCTAGCTTATCATTGATATAGACATTCCTCGTGTAGGTCGTTTCCTTCCCAACTAATGTCGTCATAAGCATCAGACATATGCCGATTACGCTTACTACTTGATATATATACTTAACTTTTTTCATCACATTCACCTTACTGTATCATTTTTCCAGTAAGCATTCCCATTTTTTAGCATTCTTATTCTTTTATTTTTTCTAAGAATAGGTTTATCCCTTCCACTACCGCTTCTTTATTTGACCAATGTATGTAGTGTGCAGCCCCCTCTATGGGTATGTATTGACTGTTGTCGGACTAGTTCGCTAATTGACTTTGCACGTCTTGCCACTTTTTATCTCGCTCTGCAGTTAGAAGGAGTATAGGCATTCCACCTAAGTCTTCTCTTTCCATAACCTTTTTTGCATTCTCATTGATAAGCTTTATAATGCCTAAACTACTGCTTGCACCTGCATATTTGTTGTACATAGCTCGGTCTACTGCTTTTATTTTTTCTGGCAATGCTTGGACTCTTAAATCTTCACCATAAAAAGACAGTGGCGTATCGTACTTTATTCCTAGCAAAATAAATTGTCTATATTTCTTCCCCCTGTTCTCCACGTTCATCTCTTCCCCTTTCCCATGTCTTATTTCAAAATTCTATGCATGCTCCCCTTTTACTACCTTTTCATGAACTGCAATAACAAAAGCTTCCACCTGCTTCATATCTGGATACTCAGGGAGTGATGTATGCTTTGTGGCATAGTCTAGTCTCTTATCAAAGTCCCCTACCATATCAAAAAAGCTTGTATCATAAGTTCCATCTTCATGCATAAACTTTCCTTCTCGAATACTCATAAGAAGTGGTATTTCTTTTTCACGATAGGTTATAATTTCTTCTTTTTCAAATATATCAATTGCCATTAAATATAGCCTTATAAGATGCATCGCATGTTTATTAAGATGTAAGGCATCTTTTTTATTGTTGCGATGATTCAGCTTATCATAGAGCCTTACAATCTCACTCATCTCTGAAAGCATGCCCTTGCTATCTCTTAGCGGATAGCCTCTTAATGCCATATTGAGATATACTTCTGTATCCCTATCCGCTTTTTGAGACTTATCAATATAGACCTCTATCTGCTCACGCTCTAGGTAACTGTATCTCTCGTTAAAACTTCCTATTGCTGACTTAATGGCGTTCATAATGTGTATCTCTTTATCTGACTGGGAAAGAGCATCTCTTGCCACTGCATTTTGTAATCTTCGAAGCTGTGCCGTTGCATAGCCTTCAAAAGACTGCTTTGCCCTTTGGGATAAAAACATCTTTTTATTTGCTAGAAGTTCACTTCCTATCGGTGACACCAAGGCATAGTGCGCCTCTTTGCACCCTAGCATTTCAATGGTGTTTGGATTGCAGTTACACATAAGTTGTATCAATTTGTTAAAGCTATAAATCGTGGTATCCGTCTTTCTATCTTCAAACTGCTCAAAGTTTGATAGCCCGATTAGTTCTTGCTTTCTTGGCAGTGTACATCCTCTTATATCAATATCACTTGTGGCTACATTAGTCCCATAAGCATAACTACCACCCAAGGCAAGAAACACAATGTTATCCCCCAAGTGTTCATTAGCCTTCAAAAAAGCATACTCAGGCCGCTGGATTACTTGTCCAATCTCCATCTCATCCACTCCTTTCACTCATACTTTTAACTCTCTCTTGTAATAATATGCTCTACTTGCTCTGGCATATCCACTAACTTTTCTCTAAAAAATGTAGGATACGCCTTATGATTTTTCAGTTCACTTATAGGTATCCAATGCATAAATTCTTTCCCCTCCATGCAGTAACTATTACTATTCAATACCTTACTCCCTGTAGGCTTCATCAAAAAATAAAAAGCAATTTCATGACACTTCAAACCACTAATCCTTCCATCACCTTCAAAGAAATTTTCATGGATAAAAGCAAGTCTTTCAACTTCATATGCTACGCCTGTTTCTTCGTATACTTCTCTCACGACTGCTTCTTCAGCAGTCTCTCCCATATGTACGCCACCGCCTACCGAATACAAGTAATCTGCTGTTTCATTACCTGCTAATAACACACAGTCATCTTCTATAATGATGGCCGCCGCACGATAGCGAAACCACTTCTCTCCTTTGGTCATACAACAATCATTGTTATAATCTGGTTCCATCTCTTCACCTCATCTAGTCTTTCTCTTACTTTTTCAACACCCTATTCTATGTGATTATTTAAAAGATATACTTCTAGTAATCTACTGGTATTCTCCAGCGCTTCTACATGTGTACGCTCGTAATGATGACTGGCATCAGTACCTGGTCCAATACATGCGAACTTAAAATCACATCCAAAAGATACTGCCTGTGTGGCATCTGAACTATAGCGGTTATAGACATCTACTACATAACCTATTTCATTCTCTTTGCACAGATTCACAAGTTTTTGTCTAAGCTCATAGTCGTATACAGTCTTGGCATCCTTTGCTGCAATACTTACAGTGTACTCTGTAGACTGCTGTCCATGACCAACTATCCCAATATCTAATGCCACAAATTCATGTACCCTTTCATCAAAGATATTTGAAACCCCATGTCCCATCTCTTCAAAATTACTTATGTAAAATAAGGTGGTGTATGCAGGCTGCTTTTGCTCTCTATGCCACTTTTTGCATAGCTCCATAACGATAGCCACCGCTGCCTTGTTGTCAATATAACGTGTTTTTACAAAGCCATTTTCTGTGACTTCTAGGCGTGTATCCATATAGATAAAGTCTCCTACACGAATCCCTAAATCTAATACATCTTGCTTTGTAGCCACTCTTTCATCTAGTCTAATCGCCATTGTGTATTCGTTTCTAGCTTCTGAAGCACCTTCTGGTCCATAGAGATGGGTTGATGCCTTAAGAGGCATGACCGAACCCCTTACTTTCTTCCCATCACTTGTAATCACTGTACAATTTTCTCCCTCTACTGAATGGTATATCCCACCACCGATGCGGTGATAACGTATACGGCCATCTGCTAATATTTCTTTTACCATACCACCTAATGTATCTATATGGGCAGATACAACCATATGCTTCGTATCATCCAGTCCTGGGACAGTCCCTATAAGCCCACCTTTTTTTGTATAATATGTAGGGATACCTAAAGCATCAAAATCCTGCTTACAACTCTCTAACGCTTCTTTTGTATAGCCTCCTGGACTAGGTATTGCTAAATATTTTTCTAAACTTGCTAAAATAGCTTTTGTCATTTCAACTGTCTCCTTTTAAGTTTTAATACTTATATCATTCCCTTTTGTAACCACTTTCTATAGACATCTAATTCTTCTGGGGTATGAAAATAATGAGCTGCATCTTCTACGATTTGTAATCGCCCCTGCGCTCTATGGGCAAATGCTTGTACATCCTCATAAGCACAAAGTTCATCTTTACTACCATATAAAATAGCTGTCGGTACATCCCACTTTGTAATAGGATGTGCCTTTACATAACTGTAATAATCCCAATAAAGTTTCATCCCCATTGGGGTATCTATTTCTTGCTGTTCCTCAAGCATAATCTCTGTAATGCCACAGTTTGCCATCATCCCTTCAATAATACCCAGCATATTCACTACTGGAGATAAAAAAAGACTCTTCTTCAAGTCTACTTCCCCATAAGCTAATAAACTAAAGTAGGCTCCCATACTACATCCAAACACACTTATATCCGTAGCTCTTTCATTTGCGAACGCCATGACCTGTTGCAACTCTTTAATACAAGTCTCTACTTTACACAACGTAGACTCCATCTGCCGCTCACCATGCTCAGGCAAATCAAAACTTAGTACCTGATACCCCATAGGTACCACTTCCTCCGCTAATAATGCAATCACTGTATCTTCTTTTGAAGACATATTCCCATGTACTGCTACAAAGAGGTCTTGACTCTCATCCCCCCATAAAATAGCAGGTATATGCCCTATCATTATCTTTTGTTTAATCATATGTTTCTCCTAATGCCTCTCTATTCTTTAAATAACTTATACTGCTTTTCTCCACGCTTGTAATACAATCCATCCAGTGTATCGCCCTGTGCTTCTAAGTAGCCAATCTCACCATCTTCAAACGCTACCACGCCAAAACTTACAGCACCATTTGGCTGCTCATTAAGCACTACTTGAAATGGCGTTTCCATCGGTGTATGTGGTAACTTTTCTAAAATCTGTGTATCCACTGTATAGCGATACATCTCTTCGCTCTCCATAGGATGTAAGGTAATGACATTACCATCCTCGCTCACCTCTATCTCACAATAGTTGCTTCCTTGTGCCCACTGACATCCTATACTTTCTAAGTCAAGACTCTGCACTATCTCTTCACGTTGCAAGTCATAGATAAACAAACCAAAATACCCATGAAAAATCACCCTATCCTCCGATGCATAATCAAGCTCGGGCATAGTGACACCCAACGTATCATCAAGTGTCCCCTTTGCTTCTATAACCTGAATCTTATCTATCATTGTCACATCTAATGGCTCTTTAAATAATGCTTTCTCTGAACATCCTGTGAGCATCATCATACCCATCACACCAGCCGTACACCACCTCATTACACGGTTCATACCATCCCCTACCTTTCCGCTCTCTATTCCCTACATCTTCCACTATACATTTTACCACTCTATTCTTTTTTTTGTAGACTTTAAAATAAAATACTTTACATTTATTTTTTCTCCGCATATACTATAAAAAATATTTAAACATCCGAGAAGGGAAGAGTACGTATAGCTCAAGTAACCCAAGCGAGTGGAGGACGGTGAAAGCTCCATGTGAAACACTATACCGAAAGACATCCTGGAGATGCTAGATTGAACGTCTATGTAGGTCTAGCCGTGTTGCTACGTTATAAGCACCGAGATGACATAGCTAAGCTTGTCAAAGTAGGATGGTACCGTGAACACTGCTTCACTCCTATCGGGAGTGGAGCTTTTTTGTTTTCTTTTCTAAAGGAAGGGCCCTTCTTTTTGGTATATTCTACTTACAATACTTCTATGTTCAATAAGGGTGGTACCGCGAGTCAACTTCGCCCCTTAAGCAACGAAAATGCTTAAGGGGCTTTTCGTTGCAACCTAATCCAAAAATCTAAGGAGGCAACACTATGAGAACAATGATTCAAAATTTAAACAACCATTACAATGAAGAAGTACAACTACAAGGCTGGGTACACCGTATCCGAAAACTCCGTGACATCACATTCCTTATCTTAAGAGACAGAACAGGCCTTGTACAATGCGTCTTTGAAAATACACGTATCAACCATTTAGAACTACGTTTAGAATCTGTCGTATCTATTACTGGCACAGTAAAAGAAGGCAAAAATAATCTTCACAACTTTGAAATCCAAGGCATCCAACTAGAACTCTTATCATCTGTACACGAAGAATTACCTATCGCTATCAATACACCGGAACTTCAAATAGGCTTAGACACACTTCTTAACCATCGTACCCTTAGCTTAAGACATGAACGCAACTTAGCCATCTTCAAAATACAAAATCTCCTTGTGCAAAGCTTCCGTTCTTTCTTAACCACAGAAGGATTCACAGAAATTTTCACCCCAAAGCTTGTGTCCGAAGGTGCAGAAGGCGGTACCGATATGTTTGAAGTAAAATACTTTGAACAAAAAGCCTATCTTGCTCAAAGCCCTCAATTCTACAAGCAAATGATGGTCGGTGTCTTTGAACGTGTCTTTGAGATTGGTCATGTCTACCGTGCTGAGCGTCACAATACCAATCGTCACCTTAATGAATACATCAGCATGGACTTAGAATTTGGCTTTATCACTGATGAGACAGACCTGATGAACTTAGAGGAAAGTCTTTTAAAACATATGCTACAATACACCTACGAAAATGCTAGTGAAGCAATTACTACCCTCGGGGTTCAGTGGCCACTTATCACTACTGCTATTCCTCGTATGAAACTTAGCGAAGCTATTTCTATATTGAAAGAAGTGTATCATAAGACCGACCTAGAAGGTGACCTAGACCCTGAAGGCGAAAAACTCATCTGCCAATACGCAAAAGAACATTACGGCTCTGACTTTATATTCCTTACTCACTACCCTCGCACCAAGCGTCCTATGTACACGATGCCTTGTGGTGAACATGAAACCCATAGCTTCGACCTCCTCTTTAGAGGCGTAGAAATCACAACTGGTGGCCAACGCATCCACACCTACGAAGATCTCATTGCCAACATGCACTACAAAGGCCTTGAACCCTCAAACTACGAAAGCTATACCAACACCTTCAAATACGGCATGCCACCACATGGCGGCCTAGCAATCGGTCTCGAACGCCTCACCTCTAGACTCCTAGAACTAGAAAACATACGTGAAGCAACTCTTATCCCTAAAGACCGCACACGCCTTACACCATAAATAAAATTTGAATAATAAAAGAGAGCATCAGTGCTACCAACACTGATGCTCCTTAAAGGCTTTGTATTTTTCGGCAATATGACTAGTTAAAGTACCACTTCATATTTGTAGTCTTTCATCATAATATCCGTTCCTCTTTTCTTGTAAGTACGTTCACTTACAATTTCTCCGCCACATTTCTGTGCTACACGGTTAGAAGCAATATTTTCCTGGTTTACAAAAATAGTTACCTTTTTTGCCCCTTGGCTACGTGCATAATCAATCATTCCTTGTGCGATTTCAGTTGCATAACCCTTGCACCAAAAATCTTTATGTACACAGTAAGCAATATCACATATTTCCTTATCTTCACTCATAATGAAACTACACGTTCCCAGTCGTTCCAGCGAATTCTTTAATACTGGGATTAAATAGCAACACTCCTCATCTTCGCCCAAGTCCTCTAATTCTTTCACTGCTTCATCATCTATTTCTTCTTTAGCTTCATCTGGTAAATATTTACCCATTTCTGGATTGTTCCATATACTGTATGCCCACAAGGCATCGCCTTTCGTAAATCCTCTTAATAACAGTCTTGATGTCTCAATATTTTTCACTTGCATTTTAACTCTCCCTTACTTCTACTTGCTTACTTTGCATCCTCACTGTTACACCATAAATAGCCGCAGCTCCTAAAGTTGCAATCATATCATACCCATCAAATGGGCTATTCAAAAATAAGTCATGTACAATTTCAGATCCTACTGCACAAAGGCAAAGAACCCCTATACTTATAATCCCTATCTTAAAGGTATAGGCTTTCTTCTTTTGAATACAAAATAGTTCTACCATCATGGCAAAACCCCATAAAGCTCCTATATTAGGTGCAATCCCTAACATAAATCTCAGTGCAGGTATATCCATGCAAGCTGTCTCTCGTAGCACACCTGTCCCTAACCATACCACCATTCCTAAAATACCTAACACCTGTGTTGCTGTCCACTTTTTCATACTTCTCCCCCTATTATCTCAATTATTTTGCCAATCTGCTAAGTATATGGCCCTTCCCTTAGCTATACACTCAGCCACTTTGTCTTTTGGTTTTTATCTTTTGGTTTTTATCTTTTGGTTTTTATCCCCAAAGCTGCCTAGTGTACTCCGCAAGACAGGGAGTACACCTCGGAAGTTTCATTGGTAGTCTTTTTTAGAACTGCTTAGCGAAGTGAATCGCATGCTCTTAGGAGTGTGCCCGAACGCAGTGAGTTCGCGACGTTATGCGATACACGAGCTTAGCAGTTCTTAAAAGACGGACACGAAACTGGAGAGGTGTAGCTCCCTGTCACTGGCTATCCACTCAGCAACTCTATCTTTTATCTTTTATCTTTTATCTTTTATCTTTTATCCCCAAGCTGCCCAGTGTACTCCAAAAAGACAGGGAGTACACCTCCGAAGTTTCCTTGGTAGTCTTTTTTAGAACTGCTTAGCGAAGTGAATCGAATGCTCTTAGGAGTGTGCCCGAACGTAGTGAGTTCGCGACGTTATGAGATGCACGAGCTTAGCAGTTCTTAAAAGACGGACACGAAACTGGAGAGGTGTATCTCCCTGTCACTGGCTATCCACTCAGCAACTCTATCTTTTATCTTTTATCCCCAAACTGCCCAGTGTACTCCAAAGGACAGGGAGTACACCTCGGAAGTTTCATTGGTAGTCTTTTTTAGAACTGCTTAGCGAAGTAAATCGCATGCTCTTAGGAGTGTGCCCGAACGCAGTGAGTTCGCGACGTTATGAGATGAACGAGCTTAGCAGTTCTTAAAAGACGGACACGAAACTGGAGAGGTGTAGCTCCCTGGCATTGGCTTAGTACCTCAGCTCCTCATCGATCCAGACCTTCGCCCCACTTTGGTCAGCTTGAAGCATCTGCACCTGCCAGTCTACCTCTAACCCATCTAAGAAACTCACCATTTCTTTTCGGAAAGAAACAACGTTTTTAATCACAGCAATAAGTGTTGGCCCTGCTCCACTTAGGAAGCTTCCCTTCGCACCACATGCTTTGGCATGATCTAAGATCGCGCGCATATCTGGTATCAAACTTTCACGGTAAGGCTCATGGAAGCGGTCTTGCATGGCCATACTTAAGTTCTCCACATCCCCTGTAATCATAGAAGCTGCAAGAAGTGCCGCTCTGGATGCATTAAATACCCCATCCTTCAAGCTAATTTCCTTTGGAAGTGCTGCACGTGCTTTCTCTGTAGAAAGTGTAAAGTTCGGTATCATCACTGCAAAATGAATATTCTCAGCTACATCCACTTTTACATACTTCATGTCTTCCTCTGTCATCGCACCGATCGTCATACCCCCAAGTAAAGCTGGTGTGGTATTATCTGGATGCCCTTCTAATTGTGCTGCCATCTGTACAAGCTCTTCCTTTGAGAAGAAGCTATGACTCAAAGCATTAGCAATATGTAAGCCTGCAACGATACACGCTGCACTACTTCCTAGACCTCTTGTATGAGGGATGTGGTCTTGCTGAATAATACGAATCCCCGGTACTTCTCTGCCAATCTCTTTATAAAAATGGCAAATCGTCTTATAGATTAAATTGCTTTCATCTGTTGGAATATCTGGACTACCTTCTTGGATAATAATTTCTAATCCACTTTCAATCTCTTCCGCGTACGCAATGTTATACATCTGTAACGCCATACCTATACTATCAAATCCTGGTCCCATATTTGCTGTGGTTGCAGGTACTTTTACTTTTATCATTATCATGAACCTCCTCTTATTTGAAGGTGTCTATCCTTTTATTTTTCAAGACGTTCTTGAATAATCTGGAACACCGCATCAATCATTTCTTCCATGGCTACTGTGCCATCAATCATTACTGCTGGGTCTTTCTTCTCGTTGTATACTAAGTGATAGCCTTCTTCTACTTTTTTGTGGAAAGCCTCACCTTCTAGATCCAGACGGTTAATATCATCCACATGCTGTTTACGTGCCATACTTACATGGACAGGTATATCAATGATAATATTTAAATCTGGATAGATATCACATACAAAAACATTCAGTTCACGTACTGTATCGATCCCTAAACCTCTTGCATGACCTTGGTATACGAGCGAACTTATATGGAAACGGTCTGTGATGACTACCTTTCCTGCTTCTAACGCTGGGATTACCTTACTTACTAGATGCTCTCTTCTTGCTGCTAAATACAGTAGAATCTCTGTCTTTGGATCTACATGATAATCCATAATATTATTACGAATAGCTTCTGCTGATGGTATGCCACCTGGCTCTCTTGTGATGATCACTTCATGGCCGAGTGCTTCTAATCTTTCTTTAAGTGCCTTCGCTGTCGTCGTCTTTCCTGTCGCTTCGCCACCTTCTAATGCGATAAATAATCCTTTGTTCACTGGATTGTCCTCCTCATAAGCTTGTTTTTTTGTATGTGCTTATTATACCCTTTTCGACATTTTTCTTCCAGCTTAGATTACTTCTTCCACAAGCTTATCTCTCAAAAAAAAGCCCGCCTTCACAAAAGTGGGGCAGGCTCCTTCTTTGTATTAGTCTACTAATTGGAATGCGTCATGAATTGCATTCATTGATTTGTGCATTTGTGCTTTATCAATAAGTATAGAAATCTTAATTTCAGATGTAGAGATCATATGTATGTTAATATTCGCATCATACATTGCCTCAAACATTTTAGAAGCAACGCCTGCATTGGCTACCATACCAGCACCAACTACAGAAACTTTTGCTAAGTTTTCGTTGTAATCTACATCTTTAGCACCCCAACGGTCCATGTTTTGTGATACGATTGCTTTTACATCAGCAAGAGATGTATCATCTACTGTGAACGAAATATCCTTTGTACCATCACGGCCAATTGATTGAAGGATAATATCTACGTTGATATTTTTCTTTGCTAAAGTTGAGAAGATATCAAAAGCTTTTCCTGGAGTATCTGCAAGACCAATAATTGATACACGTGCGATTTCATCATCACCTGCTACACCACTAATTAACATTCTTTCCATTTTACACGCCTCCTTAACGACTGTTCCTTCTGCGTTTGTTAGACTTGAACGTACGACAAGTTCTACATTATATTTTTTTGCAAGCTCTACTGAGCGGTTGTGTAATACTTTTGCACCAAGTGATGCAAGTTCTAACATTTCATTGTATGTGATTTCCTCTAATTTTCTTGCATTTGCTACGACTCTTGGATCTGCTGTATAAACGCCATCTACGTCTGTATAGATCTCACATTTATCTGCATGAAGTGATGCTGCAATAGCTACTGCTGTTGTATCAGATCCACCTCTACCAAGTGTTGTTAAATCATCAAAACGGTTCATTCCTTGGAATCCTGTAACGATAACAATATTCTTTCTTTCAAGCTCACGACGAATACGGTCTGGCTTGATCTTTTTAAGTCTTGCATTGCTATAAGTAGAAGTCGTCATCATCCCTACTTGATAAGCATTAAGCGAAGTCGCTGGTACCCCAAGTTCTGTAAGTGCCATAGCCATAAGTGCTACTGATTGTTGCTCTCCTGTTGTAAGGAGCATATCCATCTCTCTTTTTGATGGATTTGGACTAATTTCCTTCGCTTTTGCAATTAAATCATCTGTTGTATCGCCTTGTGCTGATAAGACTACTACAACATCATTGCCTTGTTTGTAAGTCTCTGCTATTCTTCTTGCAACATTAAATACTCTTTCTGCATTGGCAACAGAGCTTCCACCAAATTTTTGTACAATTAACACGCCATTTCCTCCTTTAATTCGACAAGGTAAATATCCATAGTTCATTATTATAACATCATTTATTTATTTTAAAATAATATTTTTTTATTTTCTAAAATAATATTATTTTTGATTTTTAACTCAAGAAGTATTGCATCAACAAATAGCCTTGTTCCACTTGATTGCCTGTTGCTGCTCCATGACTTTCTGTATACTGATTGCCTAATTGAATCTCTTTTTGATTGGTTGATTGATAAATCATATAAGGTACTGGATCATCTGTATGGGTTCTGATACTTAAAGGCGTTGGATGGTCTGGAAGTACCATTAACTTATAGTCCAGCCCCTTAGCTTCTAAGGCGTTTGTCACTGGTCCAATTACTTTCTGATCGATAAGCTCTATTGATTTGATCTTATTGTCTTCCTCACCTCGGTGCCCACTTTCATCAGGTCCTTCTAAGTGAATGTAGACAAAGTCTTTATCTTCTTCTATAAGCCACTTAATAGCTGCTTGTGCTTTTCCTTCATAATTCGTATGTACATTTCCTGTTGCACCTTCTACATCGATGGACGTCATCTCAGCACCTATTCCTATCCCTTTAATAAGGTCTACTGCTGAAATAACTGCACCTTCCACACCGTATTTCTCTTTGAAGCTTGGTAGAAGTGGCTTGCTGCCTTCTCCCCAAATCCATATACTATTGGCTGGTCTAAGGCCCTTGCTTCTTCTCGCTTCATTCACCGGATGATGATTCAGGATTGCATAGCTTTTCTCCATCATCTCCCATAGGATGTGACTATTGTCTCCCTCAGGTTTATAGTCGCCTATACGTCTGTCTAATATATCATGTGGTGGTGTAAGGCTCACTTTTTTGCTTCCCTTATCCCACACCAGTAGATGTCTGTAGCTCACGCCTGCATAAAACTTTCGTATGTCATCCCCTAAGCTTTTCGTTACTGCTTCTATAAGTTCTTTTGCTTCTTCTGTCGTAATCTCATCTGCGCTATGGTCAAGTATTTTTTTGTCTTCATAGTTGTCTTCTTCTTCAGATAAAGTAACCACATTGGTTCTAAATGTAATATCAGTGTCCTCTAAACTCACGCCCATGCTTAATGCTTCAAGTGGGCTTCTACCAAAATAGTAGACTTGTGGATTGTAGCCAAGTACTGATAAATTAGCTGTGTCACTTCCTTTTGCACACCCTTTCGGGATTGTATGCACCATACCGATTTCACTGTATGGTGCATAGCGATCCATATGAGGGGTGTTGGCATATTCAAGAGGCGTTTTGCCTCCTAAAGTTTCTCTTTTTTCATCTGCCATACCATCTGCTAATACAACTACATATTTCATCGACTCACCCTCTATTTCTCTATACGCATTTTGCTTACTACTTTACATCCTTTTAAATGTTCAAGTTTTTCATCTAGGGTCTTTTGTTTATCATATGGTGTTATAAAGACATAACCTACGCTACTAGGGATCTCTTCTACTTCTCCAAATACTTCCTTAACAACTGTTTGGTTATATGCTGCTTCCCCTTCAAGTCTTACAAAGTAGTTAAGCTTCATTTCTTCAACTCTAGCAAGCTCTACTTTTTCTCTACTCCAGAAAGTGGTCACATTCACATCTTTATGTCTCGCTGCATCGATCATATCTGCTACCATGGCACTTGCAGTAGGAAGCTTTCCAGCACCTCTACCATAGAACATGACATCCCCTACCATATTTCCTTTTACAAAAACAGCATTAAAGACATCATTAACCATTGCTAGTGGATGTGCTTTAGAAATCATCGTAGGTGCTACACTTGCAAAGACATTGCCGTCTTGTTTCTTGCAGCTACCTAAAAGCTTAATTGTATAGCCCATCGCTGTGGCATCATCCATATCTGCTGATGTGATACGTGTAATCCCTTGTGTTGCAATCTCTTTATAATCTACGTGTTGGCTAAAAGCTAGGGATGAAAGGATTGCAATCTTACGACAGGCATCGTGTCCCTCTACATCTGCTTCTGGATTACGCTCTGCATAGCCTAAGTCCTGAGCTTCTTTTAGGACATCTTCAAAGGTACGTTTCTCATCACGCATTTTAGTGAGAATAAAATTAGTGGTTCCATTAAGAATCCCTGTAATCTCATAGATTTCATCTGCTGTTAATGCACTATTAAGTGGACGAATAATAGGTATACCGCCACCTACACTCGCTTCGAAAAGGAAGTTTGCGTTGCTTTCCTTTGCCACTTCTAGAAGTTCTGGCCCATGAAGTGCTACAAGCTCCTTATTTGAAGTAACGACGCTCTTGCCTTTTTGAAGTGCTGCTTTTACATAATCGTAAGCTGGGTTTACGCCTCCCATAGCTTCTGCTACAATCCCTACTTCTTCATCTTCTAGGATTGTATCCATACACTTCGTAAACTTAGCTTCATAAGGATGCCCTGCAAAGTCTCTAATGTCTAAAATATACTTTACATTAAGTTCCTTCGTCGCTTTCTGTGTAATGCTTTCTTTATTGGTTTCTAATACTTCTACAACTCCTGATCCGACTGTTCCATATCCTAAGACGGCTACCTCCATCTTAATCCCTCCCTTTATTCTCTTGCTAACATTTTTACATTTTGCACACCATCAATGCCACCTAATTGCTCTAGCAATTCGCCAATTTCCATACACATATTAGCAGTCTGCATACATATATTGATAAGCGCTACACCATTCATTGGAATCATCTGGTTAATCGTTAAAATATTGGCTCCTACATTGGCGATATAATTCAGTACATCTGATAACTTACCCGACTCATCTTTTAAATGTACAAGAATCGTAATCGTTTGCCCCATACCTTTCTCATAAAAAGGCATGATAGAATCTTTATATTTATAAAAAGAACTGCGACTAATCCCTACTTTTTCCGTAGCTTCTTGGACCGTAAGTACTTTATCCTCCTGCAGTAAATTCTTTACTTCCATTACTTTGATAAAAACTTCCGGTAGTACCTCTTTATCAATAATATAAAATTGTTTTTTATCTTTCATATTATTTTATTCTCCTTGTTCGCATATGGTGAACATTTGTTTTCGTTAAACAGACTATACCATATGCACCTTTTATTTTCAATACTTCCAATCACTTTAATTATTTTTCTAATATTTTACACAACACTTTATCACACTAAAGCATATCCTTTGTTATAATTTGCTAGATTGCTCTTATTATTCCCTATTAACAAAAAAAAGAGGCGTCTCTTATGCACGCCTCTCTAGGTTAAACTAATTCCCCTAGTATTTCTTGGTCTTTATCACTTACAAGCAAATCAATATCTAACAATAAAATAATGCGCTCACCATGCTTTGATACACCTGTGATGTATTTGCTTTCATAACGTGAAATCATCTTTGGTGTTGCCTCTACCTCTTCTTCTTTTACTGTGAGAATTTCACATACATTATCCACAACAAAAGCTACTTTGATTTCTCCAAGGTTCATCTGAATCATTTTTGTGTTTTCATCTATACCTTGGTCATTCATACGGAATCTTTTTCTGAGATTATAGATAGGATAAATATCCCCTCTTATGTTAATAATCCCTTCAATGTAGTCTGGTACTTCTGGCACTTGTGTGACTGTTTTGTAATCACTAATTTCGATAACACGCATAATGTCTATTCCATATTCTTGTGCACCTAATTTAAATACGACGATTTGATTTGTTGCCATACGACATCCCCCTTAAGCTTTACCGCTGCTATTAGTCATTTTGGTGAATCCATACTAAGTATGCATTCATAAATTTATCGATATCACCATCCATTACTGCACCTGTATTGCCTGTTTCTTCAGTAGTACGATGGTCTTTCACCATGTTGTATGGGTGGAATACATATGAACGTATCTGACTCCCCCATCCGATTTCTTTCTTTTCACCACGTATACCATCTAAAGTTGCTATACGTTCTTCTTCTTGTTTTTCATAGAGTTTTGCTTTTAACATCTGCATCGCTTTTTCTCTATTTTGGATTTGTGAACGCTCATTTTGACACTGTACCACAACACCTGTAGGTAAGTGAGTAATACGTACCGCCGAGTCAGTGGTATTGATATGCTGTCCACCTGCTCCTGTCGCACGGTAAGTGTCTATACGCAAATCTTCTGTTTTTATGTCTACATTTATCTCATCCGTAATCTCTGGAATGATATCACATGATGCGAATGATGTATGTCTTCTTCCTGATGAATCGAATGGTGAGATGCGGACAAGTCTATGGATACCCTTCTCTGATTTCAAGTAACCGTAGGCATTTGGTCCATTAATCTGAATCGTTACAGATTTAACCCCTGCCTCATCACCGTCCAAATAATCTAGCAGCTGTACTTTATAGCCTTTTTTATCTGCCCATCTGCTGTACATACGATAAAGCATACTTACCCAGTCACATGCCTCTGTACCACCAGCACCTGCATGTAATGATAAAATAGCATTATTCATATCATATTCACCATCAAGTAAAGTTGCGATACGCATTGCTTCATATTCTTCTTTAAATTCCTGACCTTCTGTCATTGCTTCTTCAGCAATCATTTCATCTTGCTCTTCTTGTCCCATTTCGATGAGTGTTAAAGTATCTTCATACTTGCCACAGAGCTTTTCATATTTTTCTATAATTTCTTTATGCACTTTGAGTTCCTGTAGTACTTTTTGTGCATGATCCATATCGTTCCAGAAATCAGGTTCAGCTGACTTTCTTTCTAACTCTTCTATTTGTTCTTGACGACGTGCGACGTCAAAGAGAGTTCCCCATTTCTGTTAATTTTGTACTGTATGAATCTAAACTTTGTTTTAACTGATCTAGTTCTAACACATTATCACTCCTTTTCTCTATTATACCATATTCTAATAATTGTCAATACTGGTTTGCTTTAAAGCTTTTTGCCCTTGAACTTTTTTCCTTTTATATTTAGCAGGACTTTTTCATATACTATATAAAAACGCGTACTGAAAGGATGATTTTATGGCACAGACAGTTACACTTCCACCTTTACCTTATGCATACAATGCATTAGAACCTTTTATTGATGAGGAGACGATGCATATTCATCATGATAAGCATTTCCAGACTTATGTTGATAAGTATAATGCTATCTTAGAGGCTAATAGCGAGATTGCTAACGAATCACTTTGTCACTTACTCAGTAGTCCTAATAACATGCCTGATTCTGTAAGACAGAATGTCATCAATCAAGGTGGTGGCGTGTATAACCACGACTTTTTCTTTAAAAATTTATCTGCTACAAGTAACAAAGAGCCTACCGGTAACCTACAGGCGGCACTCATTCGTGACTTTGGTAGTATCGAAGATTTCAAAGCTCAATTTAGCAGTGTGGCAAATATGACTTTTGGCTCTGGATGGGCTTGGCTTGTAAAGGACGGCAATGGCAAACTAAGTATCATCAGTACCGCAAATCAAGATACACCGATTAGCCGTGGGTTACTTCCTCTTATGACTGTAGATGTATGGGAGCATGCTTACTATTTGAAGTATCAAAATCGTCGTCCTGAGTATACTGCAGCATTTTGGAATGTGGTGAATTGGGATCGTGCAGAGCAACTATTCAACGGAGAGGTCGCAGCTAGTTGTCTTTAGTTCTTTCCTATACACGTCCTTCATTAAAGCTATTAGCGTAGTAGTGCTTCATATAAAAGTAGCCTACACATGGTCTATTAAAGACTATGTATAGGCTACTTTTATATCTTTATTGTTCCTTTTCCTTACTACATACTGCAACTCTAACAACCCAACTTTCTCCGTATTGGAAAGCTGTTGGTTCTATTGTCAGTAATCCCTTTTCTTTATCTTGAGAAAAATCAACTCTTTCTTCATTATCTAACCATTTAGCTTCTTTAAGTGTACACTTCACATTAGTAAAGGTGCTATATTGGCGCTCTGTAAGTTTGATTACATTTTGATCGCCCCATGTAGGTATATCATGTACAAATACATAAACACTTTCTTTTGTTTCTAAAGCAAAATCTTTTTCATATCCTTTAATATCAGATACTTCTCCTTCAAAAAATGCCTCGCCATACTTATTGATCCACTTTCCTATAGCCTCTAAGTATCCTTCGTGCAACAAAGGTTGACTACCATCTAGTTTTGTAAAGATGCCTAGTAGGAAATTCCCCCCTACTTTTCTACCAGCAACCATTGCTTCAATAATTTGTTTCATGGATTTTACATTGATATCTGTGGCAATACCCCAGTGTTCGCAAATTGGGTAGCACATCTCACCCATATATTCTTTCTTCATTCCCTCGCACTCTAACTTGCGTGGATGCCCTTGCTCAAAAGTTACACAATCGATTTCTTCATGACCAAATACACCCTGGGCTTCTAATCCAGTATTATTGATAATAATAGCATCTGGTTGATGTTGACGTATCATTCCATACAGTTCATCTAGCTCCCATCCACCAGCTGGCTTACTCCAATTTCCATCTAGCCAAAATCCCCCTATTTTACCATAGTTACGGCATAGTATTTCTATTGAAGCTCTTAGATACTTTAAATACGCTGAAAAATATCCCTCAAAATCTGGATGATGCCAATCTACAGTAGTATGGTACAGAAACGGCATGATATCGGCTTCATGACATGCATCTATAAATTCTTTAACAACATCTCTTCCATTGGGTGTATGCATCACATCATACGTAGTTAGCCCTCTTGTATCATAAAGTGAGAAGCCATCATGATGTCTGGTTGTGAAAGTTATATACTTTGCCCCAGAAATTTTAGCTGCATGAATTACCTTTTTTGCATCAAAGCTGCTGTAATCTAATGCTAATGCCTTCTTCTCATATTTTTCTACGTCATGCTTACGTAGATTCATAGCCCATTCCCCATTTTCATATTGAATATAAGGTCCATAATGTACAAATAGGCCAAATCCACGCTTTTGAAATGTTTGTATTCTTGTTTCCATTTTATCCTCCTCTTATTTCTTAACCTTTTACGCCCCCACCTGTTACACCAGCAATAATCTTATCTGATAAGAATAAATACAGAATAAATGTTGGTAAAAATACAATAACCACTGCTGCAAACATAGCTGCCCAGTCTCCTGAATATTTCATAGACTGTACCATTGCATAGAGCCCTACTGCTACGGGCTTAAGCTTAGCATCATCAATTAATATATATGAGATAAAGTATTCATTCCAAATAGTAATGAAGTTAAACACAAGTAATGTAATGATGCCCGGTTGTGCCAATGGGAACATAATGCTCCAAAATGTCCTAATAGGTCCACATCCATCTATAGCCGCTGCCTCTTGAAAATCTCCCGGCAGTGATTGGAAAAAGCTATAGAGGAAGAACACTGTGAACGGTACTGTCATACATATATATAAGAAAATAATGATAAGTCTATTATTCGTTGCTCCCATTTTAGAAAGCATTGAATATAGTGGTAGAACAATCATAACAACAGGTATGCTCATTCCTATTACAAAGGCATTTAATAATAATTTTCTTCCTTTAAAATGTGTACGAGCTAGTGCATAAGAAGCAGGTGCCCCTACCAAAATAACACCTATACTTGAAGCACATGTATAAATGACAGAGTTCATAAAATATTTAGCTACATTGTGTGAAAAAAGTGCATTCTTATAGTTTTCAAAGTGAATCCCACTCTCAAATTTCAACATTGTCCCATTAAATATTTCTTTGGTTGTAGATAAAGAAGCTAGCACGACCCATCCAATCATAATAAAAATAAAAACAGTCCATAGTATGAGTAGTAGATATGCAGGGGTTAATCCCAATTGTCTTTTCCATTTTATGTTTGCTATTTTTTTCATCTGCTTCCCTCCTAAAATTCTATGTCTGAGTCTTTTATTAATATATTTACAATAGTAAATGCAACAATAATAATAATTGATAAAATGACACCGATAGCAGCGCCAGCACCCACATTAATCTCTGTAGTTCCCCTACTTCCCCCAAATACAAGTTGATACATATATATCATAGGTGTAATCGTTCCTTCTGATAAATCAAAAGGTGTAAATACCTGTGTCCAGATAAAAAATCCTACGACGATTACTGTCCACAACGTAATAACCGACTTAATAACATCTTTAAGCAATGGTAATGTAATAGCAAAATAACGCCTCCATAATCCTGCGCCTTCAATCATTGCTGCTTCATAATATGTAGTCGGAATACGTTCAATACCTGCTATAAAAATGAGCATAAAGTACCCTACAATACCAAAAGAAAAGGCAACTACCATACATAGAAAGATATTTTGTGGCGATGTCCATTGTGCATTGACCATCTTTTCAATACCAAATAACTTTCCTATTGATTTAAGCAATCCAAACTTTGCACTATAGACATACTGCACCCACATTGTTCCTAATGCAACTGCCGATACTACATTGGGTAAATAAATAATTGCACGCCACATCCCTTTAAGCTTAACTCCAGATGTCAGGATTATAGCAAAAAGCATCGCAAATACAAGGGATAAGATGCCTCCTATACTCCAAATGCCTGCAATATTTCTAAGAGAAATGATAAACATCCGTGAAGAAAAAAGCATTTTATAATTTTCTAACCCTATCCATTCCCAATTCGACACTGGATCTGAGATATTTGCTACATTACTAAAACTCATTCCTGTTGTCACAATAATGGGATATAGAAACATGATTAAAAAACAAAAAACTGCCGGTCCTAAAAATATACAGAGTGTCTTTTTATCTATCTTCATCCTTATTACGCTCCATTCCATTCATTTTTAAAGAGAAACGTAGCCCATCCTACGTCTCTCTTTAAGATGTTATCTATTTGATTAATCTTCCATCTACATACCTACCATACGATCTATAAATTGTTGTGGTGTAATCTTGCCGCTAATAAGCTCTACGAACGCTGCACTAATTGTTGCTGAAAGATTTCCATTATCTTCAATACCACCACTCCATGGTAGCCATTCCTCTGTTCCTACAAACACTTCTTTAGCATCTACTAATTGATCTGGCCATACACTATTAAGTCCTGATGGAATTCCATAAGTTGCTTCTGCAAGCTTGCCATCCCATTCTCCTGTTGTTAAGTACACAATAAAATCGAATGCTGCATCTGGATATTCACTATCTTTATTAATATAAAATGCTTGTGAAGCATAATTTGCCGCTTTAGCATTCACTTGACTATTTGGTACACTTGGGTATTGGAATTGTCCCCATGGGAAATCTGGTCCTGTAACAGGCATTAGCTCATTCACTAACCATGTCGCATTAAGATACATAGACGCTTCTCCATTTGCTAAGTCTTGCTGACCTGCTGGGAAAATGTTAGAACTTACATTAGGATGGAAATACCCTTTCTTATACAGGTCTGCATATGCTTCTGCCATCTGAAGCACTGCTGGATCTTGCCACATTTCATCTTTATTTTCAGTCACTAGTTGAGATACCCATTCACCACCTTTGGCTCTTGCTAAATAATACCCTGGCAATGCTAACATGTATGCATCATCTACTGTAATAGGTTGATACCCTGCCGTTTTTAACTTCTCACAAACATTTAAGAATTCATCCCATGTAGTTGGCACTGCATCAACACCTGCTTTTTCGAAATGTTCTTTGTTATAGAACATACACTGTACATAAGGTTGATAAGGAATACCATTAATCTCGCCATCTTTTGAATAAACCTTCGTTGTATCTACTGTTGCCTTCAATACAACCTCTTCATAGGCCTTTCCATCTGTTGTTGGATAACTCTCTTTGAAATAATCTGCTACATCCATTACATAATCCATTGTTGCTGGTAATACCACATTAAGTGGGCCATCATAAATGTCGATTTGCTCTCCTGCGCTAAGCTTCGCTGGAATAATCTTATTAATTTCTCTACCTTGCCAGTTGATAGTTATCTTTACATTTTCATTCTCTTTCATATATTGCTTAGCTGCTTCACTAATAGCTTTTCCTTGTGGTTCTGCCTCATTCCACATAGACCAGTATGTAAGCTCAATACTATCTATCTTTTCACCATTTGTTGTTTCTGCACCTGTACTACTTGTTGGATTTGTCTCAGGTTTAGACTCTGTTGTACTGCACCCCATCATCCCTACTGACATACACATTATCATGAATACTGCAAAAAACTTCTTCATAATACTCCTCCTTTTTAAGACATTTTTAACTTAATCATTTTCAATTTGAACCGTTTTAAGTCATTTGTCACTATAATCTTATCACAGATTCATTTTTTTTGTTTGATTTTAACAATTGTTGACTATTGTTAAAATTTTTATTATAATTAGTTCATATTCATTCATTTCCGTTCAAAGGGGTGCTTTATATGCAACGTTATGACCAAATTCTTGAATTATTATCACAGCACAAGACAATGTCTATCCATAGACTTAAAGATGCTCTTTTTTGCAGCACCTCTTCCTTACGTCGTGACCTTATTGCATTAGAAGCAACTGGTGCCATCAGACGTATACGTGGTGGCGCTACTTTAGTTCGTGGTTCTCATTTTGAGTATTCATCCGACTTTCGGAAAACCCTCCAATCCTCAGAGAAAGATTATATCGCTAGTATTGCATTCGATTTTATAGCCAACGGTATGTCTCTATTTCTCGATTCTAGCAGCACTGTTTCTAAACTCTGCCCCCATCTTGAGACATTACATAGCATTAATGTAGCCACAAATGGTGTACATACTTCTTTACTATTAAGCAACTCCCCTCACATTAACATATGTGTTACAGGTGGCGCTCTTCTTAATCGATCTAGTACCCTATTAGGTACAGATACTATATCTTATCTTTCTCACCTGAAAGCTGATATTGCTTTTATTTCTTGTAGAGGAATGGATATAGATGGTATTTATGAAGCGGATGTTAGGCAAGCACAAATCAAACAAACAATGATTCATAATGCAAAAAAAACTATCTTACTCATTGATTATTCTAAGATAGACTCTCATTTTTTCTATAGATTAGGTACCTTTTCTCAATTTCATGCTATTATTACAGATGAAAAACCTTCCTCTCAGCTTATTCGTGCTATTGAGGAGCAGCATTGTCTTCTCCTTTACTAAGCACGCAAATAAGGGGTATGCATGTATATCACCATGATACATGCATACCCCTTATTTGATTTTTGCTTTATTTGAATACGTTTTTGATTATTTCCACGTTGGCTTCATCATAAAAATCTACTTGTTCACAGTCTATATAGACAATAGTATTGTCTTTTCTTAAGAGTAGTTCATTATAGTTTTGATGCTTATAGGCTTGATCTACCTCGAAGAGGCTTGCATCTATTGGCTCTAATGCACCGTAAGCAATGTGATCATCTGAGTATCTATCAAATAATTTTTCCCATATGATTTCTGTATACTTTTCTTTTTTGCATTTGTATAAGTTTGAATCAAAGTTTATTTCTTCATAGTTTTCATCATTTTCATAGTATTTCTCTAAGGCAAAGCTTTCACCTGATTCAATCCATAAACGTTCTAACTGTGCGTCTTCAAACCCTGGGAAATCTCTAAGACTTAATGCACCTGATTCTTCTGCCTGTCGAAGTCCTTCTTCTAAGGTTGGTGGCTCATAAGGTGTGCTTAAGACAAGTGCAATGCTTATCATAAAGGTTCCCATCATGACAACGAACATGCCTATGCTATATAAAATACTTAGCTGAGTCTTCTTTTTATTATTTTGTAGTTTTTCATACACATACTTCCTATAAAAAATAGTCATTACAATTATCACTACTATCATCATTCCTACTGGGATAAATGCTTTTAGTGTCATATCTTCCAGGAATAACGCCCACATCCATATGCAGGTCAAGCCCAATGCTCCTCCGTAGTAAAATCTACTTCGCCATTTTGCACCTTTCAAGCTGGGGCTATATCCTTCTTGTCTTAAACTCTTGATGACAAAGATAATAAGATAAATGCTATAGATACTGTATATGCCACCTAGTGCTAACTTCATCCATGCATTTTGCAGATAAAAATTATCAAATAAATCGTAATAATTCAATGTAGCGATTTCCTGAATGCCGAACCCAAGCCATATAATGCCGAATAAAAACATCCAGCCTTCTGTTTTTAGAAGGGTCTTTATCACTTGCTTTTTCTCTATCTCTCTATCTGTATGAATAGGTGTTGGTTCTATGCCTTCTTTTGCTTTATAAATCCGTATATAATTACCCGTTTTGATGCTTTGCCAGCCGGAATCTTCACACAGGCCTTCATACGCTTCACTTGTTTGATTGTCTACTAAGTCTACACAGTATGCTATCTTACGGGGTTCTATTTTTTTAAATTTACCTCGCCCTAGTGTTCCGATACTTTCTAATTCATAGCCTTTCAGTGCCATTTCTTCTAAGTACATTTTCAGTGCCTTATAATCTACCGTTAAGTAATTTAAGAATCGGTAAATATACTTT
>JBOGBZ010000225.1:0-2396 GCA_051656485.1 Cellulosilyticaceae bacterium | reverse complement strand
TCTTCGATACGTGCTGGATGGATACGTCCATCCACAATAAGTTTTTCAAGTGCAATACGTGCAATCTCTCTTCTAATAGGATCAAATCCTGATAAGATAACTGCCTCTGGTGTATCATCAATGATAAGATCAATCCCTGTTAATGTTTCTAACGTACGGATGTTACGCCCTTCACGACCGATAATACGTCCCTTCATTTCATCATTTGGTAGTGGTACAACGGATACCGTTGTATCGACCACATGATCCGCAGCACACTTTTGTATAGCGTTTGTTAAGATTTCTTTTGCTTTTTTATCAGCTTCTAATTTAGTCTTCGCTTCGATGTCTTTAATTAAGATAGCTGATTCGTGTTTCACTTCATCTTCAATGGTCTTCAGTAAAAACTGCTTCGCTTCTTCTGAAGTTAAAGCCGAAATTCTTTCTAGTTCATCCATTTGCTTCTTTTCAATATCCTGAATTTGTAGCTTTGTCTTTTCTACTTTATCCAATTTATTTTGAAGCTGATCTTCTTTTTGTTCGAGGACGTTTACTTTTTTGTCGAGTGACTCTTCTTTTTGCATAAGTCGGCGCTCAAGTTGTTGTAATTCGCCTCTACGTTCTTTGACTTCTTTGTCTAGTTCACTTTTTACTTTAATGTTTTCTTCTTTTGCTTCTAAAAGCATTTCTCTCTTTTTTGCTTCCCCAGTCTTTATAGCATCATCTATGACTTTTCTCGCTTTTTCCTCTGCTGAACCAATTTGTGCTTCGGCTATACGTTTTCTATAAAGAATGCCTACTGCAAAGCATATAACTCCAACTATTATACATGCTACTACTGCTATTGTGATCATGATTCCCAGTTCTATAGCTACCACCTCCCTGTGTATGTCTAAAAATGTGCAAATAACACCATAATTGTATAACGTTTATGAAACACTGTCAAGCGTACGCCCTTATACTTCAAAACTTTCGTCTAAATTGCCTATACTTTTTTGGATTCTTTCGTAAGTAAAGCCTTTATTTAAGAGTCTATTGATGATTTTACGCTTATTTTCATAGGGTAAAGCCTTATCAAACTTGTATTTTTGGAGAAAATAAAGAATATTGTCTATTTCTGCTTCTTCTAATCCTTCCCACGCTTCAAAGATATTAGACCCTGAAATCCCTTTCATATAAAGTTGACTTTGAATATACCTGGCACTTTTCTTACCATAACGTGCTTTAGATTCCACATAACGTCTTACGAACAGTTCGTCATCTACATAGCCATATTTTTTCAAGAATGTGAGTACTTCTTCGACTATCTCGATGCTGTACTCTTTCTCTATGAGCTTATCCGTCACTTGTTTCTCTGTCTTATTCTGTGTGGAAAGGTAATTCAGTGCTGTATACTTAGCTTTATCTAGCTGTAGCCTCACCAGAAGCTCGTTATACGCTTCTTCTGTAAGCACCATACCCTGTGCTAGTCCGTACCTCTCAATAGCCTTTGTACTGGCTCCAAAGGAAAATACATCGTTAATAAATACGGAGGACCGTGTCTCATCTTTCCTTTGTATCTCTATAGCTGTAATTTTATACATATTGCATCTCCTTAAGCATATCCAATTTTGTCATAAAGTAAACACAAAAAAAGTGGCTCGCGCCACTTTTATTTATTCAAGATCTAATAACATTTCTTCCATTTCATCTGACGCTTCAGCACTTTGCTCGACATGTCCACCGTCTTTACTTACACCATAATGGTCACGTACACGCTTCTCGATCTCTTGTAGAAGTTCTTTATTCTCTTTAAGATAAATCTTAGCATTCTCACGACCTTGTCCTAAACGCACATCCCCATAAGAGTACCATGCACCACTTTTATTGACAATATCAACATTAGTAGCGAGATCCAGTACATCACCTTCTTTTGAAATACCTTCTCCATACATAATATCAAACTCTGCTTGTTGGAATGGTGGTGCTACTTTATTTTTAACAACTTTTACACGAGTACGGCTACCGATAAACTCATTGCTTTGCTTAAGTGTCTCGATCTTACGTACATCCAGACGAACCGATGCATAGAACTTAAGTGCACGTCCACCTGTAGTTGTTTCATTGCTACCGAAAGTAATACCTACTTTTTCACGTAACTGGTTGATAAATACCACGCTACACTTAGATTTATTCACAACCCCTGTAAGCTTTCTAAGAGCCTGTGACATAAGTCGTGCTTGAAGTCCCATATGAGAGTCTCCCATATCCCCTTCAATCTCTGCACGTGGTACAAGCGCTGCAACCGAGTCCACAATCACAAGGTCGATAGCCCCTGAACGTACCATCGTCTCTGCAATCTCTAATGCTTGCTCACCATTGTCTGGTTGTGAAATGTAAAGTTCATTAATATCTACACCTAATTTTTGTGCATATGC
>JBOGBZ010000224.1:0-28496 GCA_051656485.1 Cellulosilyticaceae bacterium | reverse complement strand
AAATTAAAAAGAAAAAATGTGAGGTAACGAGATGAACAATCTAAGAAAGGAATTTGTAGCACAATTTTATAGCTTTTTCTTTAGCTGGGGCTTTTATTTTAGCGCTGGTTTAAAGTTGTGCACAAAAAAATACAGATTCCAACCTTGGGTGAATGATAGATACCTTTCTACAAATACATTATAATATCAGATAACAACATCACTGATAATATAAATGAGGCCCATACAAATGGGCCTCATTTTTTTATATAAATAATAAGCACGCTTAAGTAAAAAGAAATAAAAAGAATAAGTAAAAAAATAATGAAAAGAGAAAAGGAGCATAATGTATGATAGTTATATTAAAACCACAAACCAAACAAGAGGAAATTGATAGTCTTATTAGAAGAATAGAAGGTCTGGGTGTAGAAGCTCATATTGTTACAGGTACAGGAAAAACAATCATTGGGGTGATCGGAGACACAAGTCTTGTGGATTCATCTAAATTAGAAGCAAACAAAAATGTAGAGAGAGTGATGCACGTACAAGAACCATTCAAAAGAGCCAATCGTATCTTCAAACCAGAAGACTCAATCTACAAGATAGGGAATAGTGAAGTAGGTGGCGCAAAAATAGCACTTATTGCAGGGCCATGCTCAGTCGAATCAGAAGAGCAAATCGTTACGATTGCACAGCAAGTAAAGGAAATAGGTGCTGGATTCCTAAGAGGTGGCGCATTCAAACCACGTACATCACCATATAGTTTCCAAGGGCTAGAATTAGAAGGTCTAGAATTACTTAAAAAAGCAAGAGCTGCTACAGGCCTGCCAATCGTTACAGAAATCATGTCTACAAGACATATTGATGTATTCGAACAAGATGTGGATGTGATCCAAGTAGGGGCACGTAATATGCAGAACTTTGACCTTCTTAAAGAACTTGGAAGAACAACAAAGCCTATCCTTCTTAAGCGTGGACTTTCAGCAACCATTGAAGAACTCATCATGGCAGCGGAGTACATTATGGCAGGTGGTAATGAGAAAGTCATCTTATGTGAAAGAGGTATTCGTACAGTAGAGACTTACACACGTAATACTTTAGACTTAAGTGCGATTCCAGTAATCAAGAAACTTAGTCACTTACCAGTTATTGTAGATCCAAGTCATGCGGCAGGTAAGGCATGGATGGTAGAACCACTTTCAAAAGCAGCTATCGCAGTAGGTGCAGATGGTCTTATCATCGAAGTACACAATGACCCAGCGAATGCACTTTGTGATGGTCAGCAATCTATCAAGCCAGAAGAATACGATGTACTCATCAATGAATTACGTGTTATTGCAAATGCAGTAGGTAGAAGCATCTAATAGAAAAATCATAAACAAAGGAGGCAGTTATGAGTAAACTCACCATTAAACCTAAGAAAATAGAAGGGACAGTAGCGATTCCACCATCTAAAAGTATGGCCCATCGTGCCATCATTTGTGCAAGTCTTGCGAAAGGTAGAAGCGTCATAGACCACATTGATTTTTCAGATGATATGATCGCGACCATTGAAGGTATGCGTGCTTTAGGAGCTAGCATCGAAAGAAAAGAGCATGCACTTATAATTGATGGAACCCATACGTTTACCACTGGAGAAGCTGTGATTGATTGCAATGAATCCGGTTCGACAGTACGCTTTTTAGTACCTGTAAGTATTGCACGTACAAATAAAGTTAGGTTTATTGGAAAAGGTAACTTAGGGAAGCGACCTCTAGATGTGTTTTATGATATATTTGAGAGACAAGGGATTCAGTATGACTTCACAGAAGGTGAACTGAATTTGCAAATAGAAGGTGTGATTAAGCCAGAGGTTTATGAAGTACCAGGGAATATCAGTTCACAATTTATTACAGGTCTTTTATTTACCCTACCACTACTAGAAGGGGATTCAAAAATCATCATCACCACGGAGCTTGAGTCTAAAGGTTATATAGACCTTACATTACAAATGCTTAAGCGCTTTGGCATCACCATTCATAATGTAGATGGTGCGTACAATGTATTTGAAATTCCAGGGAATCAGCAGTACGTGCCGACCCACTATACGGTGGAAGGGGACTACTCACAGGCAGCCTTCTACTTTGTAGCGGGGGCACTTGGTAATGCAGTGTCAGGGACACTGCTACAGCCTGATTCAGCACAGGGAGATAAGGCCTGTATCCCGATTCTTGAAGAGATGGGAGCACAGTATAGCTTTGAAGAGGGGGCTATGTCTTTTGGTGGTAAAGTTTTAAAAGGTGTCGTAGTAGATGCGAAGCAATGCCCAGATATCATACCCGTAGTGACAGTCGCATTGGCATTAAGTGAAGGTAAAAGTCATGTCATTAATGGAAGTCGACTTCGCATTAAAGAATGTGACCGCCTTCATGCCATTGCCGAAGAACTAAATAAACTAGGTGCAAAAATCATAGAGCAAGAAGATAGCTTAATCATTGAGGGCGTGCAAACTTTACAAGGTGGTACGGTACATAGCCATCATGACCATCGCATTGCTATGAGTATGGCTATCGCCTCTACACGATGTACAGAACCATTGGAAATAATAGCACCAGAGTGTGTAAGTAAGTCTTATCCTGGATTCTGGGAAGACTTTAAAGCACTAGGCGGCGACTATGTATGGGAAAGGGGAGAAGTGTAATGAGTGGCATGTGGGGAAGTAAGTATAGACTTTCTTTGTTTGGAGAATCACATGGAGAAGGCATAGGTGTGGTCATAGATGGGATCGAACCAGGGATAGTCATTGACATGGAAGAGATTTATAAGGAAATGGCAAGAAGAGCACCGGGAAGAGATAAGCTGTCTACCACTAGAAAAGAAGCAGACCGCCCTGAAATATTAAGTGGTGTGTTTGAAGGACGAACGACAGGTGCACCATTGGCTATGGTGATTCGTAACACGGATAAGCGTTCCAAGGATTATAGCAAGACAAAAGACCTAGCAAGACCAGGGCATGCAGACTTTACAGGACACATGAGATACCAAGGATTCAATGATTACCGTGGTGGTGGACACTTCTCAGGGCGAATCACAGCACCTCTTGTATTTGCAGGAGCAGTAGCGAAGCAAGTACTTCAGCAGAAGGGCATCTTAGTAGGGGCACATATTAAGCAAGTCCATCAGGTAAAGGATGAAAGCTTCGATGCTTTAAAGCTTGATGCCAAATGCTTTGAAACTTTATTAGAACGTGAATTGCCAGTATTAAATAAAGCATGTATCACACCTATGAAGGATGCTATCAATGAAGCACGTATGGCATGTGATTCGGTAGGTGGTATCATCGAATGTGGCATTATCGGTGTGAAAGCTGGAAAAGGTGATCCTTTCTTTGATTCAGTAGAAAGTCGTATTGCACATTTAGCTTTTTCAGTGCCAGCAGTGAAGGGAATAGAGTTTGGTCAAGGATTTGACTTTGCAAACGTCAAGGGAAGTGAAGCCAATGACCCTTATACCATACAAGATGGAGAAGTACGCACCCTTACGAACCATAACGGTGGCATACTAGGTGGCATTACAAATGGGATGCCTATTCTCTTTAGCGTCGCTATCAAACCGACGCCATCTATTAGCCAAGAGCAGCAAACTATCAATATGAAAACGCTAGAAAATGCAACGCTAAAAGTAGAAGGTAGACATGACCCTTGTATCGTCCAAAGGGCAGTAGTGGTCATTGAAGCTATCGCTGCTATCGCAGTGCTAGATATGCTATAAGAGGGGGAGCCTAAATGGACAACAAATTACAAGATGCCAGAGTACGCATCGATCATATAGATGACCAATTAATGCGTCTCTTTGAAGAACGCATGGAAGTAGTAGGCGATGTGGCACGTTATAAGGAAGAACATGGCTTACCAATCTTCCAAAGACAACGTGAAGAAGAAGTGATCAAAAAGAATGTAGGGCGCATAGAAAATAAAGGGTTTGAAAGTTATGCGGAAGAGATGCTACAAGCATTGATGGACATTAGTAAGGCGTATCAATGTACACAGATAGGATTAAGGGAAGTACCTCTTAGTAAAGGCACACATATCAAAGTAGGATTCCAAGGTGTGCCAGGTTCTTTCAGTGAAGAAGCACTTATCGCATACTTTGGTGAAGAGTATAGCACCAACCATTATCAGGCCTTTCATGATGTGTTTGAAGCGCTTAAGTATAAAGAAGTTGATTATGGTATCTTACCTATTGAAAATTCCACTACAGGGTCCATCACACCTGTTTATGATTTGCTAAAAAAATATGGTTTTTATATTGTGGGTGAAACAAAGATAAAAATTCAGCAACACCTCATCGGTCATGAACATACAAATCTAAAAGAAATAAGAGAGATTTACTCCCATGAGCAGGGCTTCGAGCAAAGTAGTGATTATCTCAAGCTTATGCCAGAAGTGAAGCAAATACCTTACTATAATACGGCTATTAGTGCTAAGTATGTCAGTGATAGCAAAGATACCACAAAAGCAGCTATTGGTAGCAAAAGAGCAGCGAAGCTTTATGGACTTCATGTACTTGCAGAAGCAATCAATAATAGCAAGGAAAATTATACACGCTTTGCTATTATAGGAACAAAGAAAGAAAGCAATGCCCTGTGTGATAAGATGACGCTGATGTTTACCGTGGCAAATGAAGCAGGGACATTGTATCAGCAATTACGTTTATTTTCTGAAGCAGGCATTAACTTGATTAAGATTGAGTCTAGACCAGTAGGGGATGGATCATTTAGTTACTTTTTCTATATTGATATAGAAGGTAATGTGGAAGATGAAAAGATCCAGCAAACGTTACAGCAAATTGCAGCGAGTACCCAAGAGTTCCGTATGCTAGGATGCTACAAAAAAAATAGTTAAAAAAATCTCGCCTTCTACGAAAAAAGGCGAGATTTTTTTAGTTAGTACCAAGGAGTAGGGCTACTTCACGAATCACTTTACAAGCAACGGCAGTAGATACACCACTTGGGTCATAGTGTGGAGAAAGTTCTACCACATCAGCCCCTACAAGATTAAGTCCTCTTAGGGCCATTAAAGCATCGAGGAATTCTTTCATCATTAGACCACCAGGTTCAGGGGTGCCTGTACCTGCAAAAAGAGAAGGGTCTAGTACGTCTAAGTCGATGGTTAGATACACAGGCTTCCCACTAAGTTTTGGTAAGATGGACTTTAAAGTAGAAGCATCAAATGGATTAAGATGCGTATGTGTTTTTGCCCATTCGAACTCTTCTTTCATACCAGAGCGGATACCGAACTGGTAGATGCGGCCGTCACCTAGGATGTCCCAAGCACGGCGAATCACAGTCGCATGAGATAAAGACTCATCTAGGTAGGTATCGCGAAGATCAGTGTGCGCATCGAAATGAATGATGTGTAGATCCGGATATTTCTTAGCTAATACTTGAACGACTGGTAAAGTGACTAAGTGCTCACCACCTATGAGGAGTGGCTTTTTAGCAGCATCTACGATAGAAGTAATGGTAGATGCGATGCATGCAAGTGCTTTAGGCGTATTACCAAAAGGCATCTCGATATCCCCAGCATCACAGATAGAAAAATCCTCTAAGTCTAAGTTCAGATAAGGTGAGTAGGTCTCTAGTCCATAAGAATCCACGCGTATCTGAGGTGGTGCAAAACGTGTACCAGGGCGATAAGAGGTCGTCCCATCAAAAGGTGCACCGACCATAACGATGGATGCATCGTCAAAACTGGCATCACAGCCAATAAAGGTTGAAGCAGTATAAGTATTTAACATGAAAGCAAATCTCCTTTATTCATTACAGTTATCTAAATCATCTAAGGGAAACATAGCACTAGCTACATTTGTCCCATAAAAAATCTCATCCATCTCACGCTTAACTTTTTTGGCGATTTCATTACGTGTGCCAGGATGAAGCTCGTCTTTGGTATAGCCAAAAAGATAATTATCTAAATCAAAAGCTTTAAGCTTACATTTGGTATGGAAAATATTTTCCGGATAGACATTCACATCAATCATATTATAGCGATGCTTAACATGGTCAGGGATGTAGTTTTGGATAGAGTTAATCTCGTGATCTACAAAAAGTTTTCGTCCAGTGAAATCTCTGGTGAAGCCACGTACACGATAATCAAGGGTCATAATATCAGCATCAAAAGAGTGAATGAGATAGTTAAGCGCCTTCAGTGGAGAAATCTCACCACAAGTTGCTACGTCAATATCAGCACGGAAAGTACTGATACCTTCATAAGGGTGATACTCCGGATAAGTATGTACAGTGATGTGACTTTTATCAAGATGTCCGAGGACAACCTGAGGGAGTGGGCCTGGAGATGCTGGTTGTACTTCTAAACTGCGCTTAGGACCCTCGCCTGTACCTTCCGCGATAAGGAGGGTGACACTGGCACCTTGAGGCTCATAATTTTGCTTAGCAATATTTAAAATATTCGCACCGATAATCTCTGTAACCGTTGATAAAATCGTTGTTAAGCGCTCTGCACTATATTGTTCATCAATGTACTCAATATAGGCATTACGATCAGCTTCAGTTTTTGTATAGCAAATATCATACATATTAAAGCTTAAGGTTTTTGTTAGATTATTAAATCCATGTAACTTAAGTTTTGGCGGTGTTGACATCTTTTTATCCAACATCCTTTCTGTGAAAAATTTCATAACGTAAATTTATTATAGAAAAAAATAGGTTTTGTTTCAATAAGTTTATTGTTTATAAATACTAAACATGGATAAAAAATAAAAAATAATAAACAAAAGTAAAATTATAAACATATATAAAATATATAAAAATTGAATAATGAGACAAAAGTTATATGTTAAACTAACTATAAAAAAGCCTATATAAAAATGAGAAGTGTAAAAAGTCACTAATTTTTTACTGGACACATTTTATGTAAAAATAAAGTAGATGAATAAATTTACCAGATTCACACATACTGACTAATAAATAAGATTTTGCTTAAAAAAGGAGACAACATGATGACACAAGTAAGTTGTAGCGTAGCAAATTGTTCCTATAATACAAATAATCAGTGCTTTGCAGGTGAGATACTTATTAGTGGACAAGGCATACATGAAAGTCAAGAAACTTGTTGTGGATCTTACTTAAATAAAGAAGCGTATGCTAACTTAGCAGAGTATACAACTCATAAAGAGCCAGTGAGTTATGTGAAATGCAAAGTAGGTGATTGCAGACATTACCAAGATAATTGTTGTAGTCGACATGCCATCCAAGTAGCAGGGCAAGAGCCAACCCATCTTTATATAGAAACAAGTTGTCATAGTTTTGAGGCACGCTGATTGATACGCTTTTTATAAAATGGTATAATCTATAAAAAAGTGGAGGCACAAGGTGGACGGATCACAAGATAAAGAAACTATAGGATCATATATCGGGCATTTTTATAGATTGGGAACAACTTTTTTATCAAAAGAATATAAAGGGTATCATATAGGTACAGGACAGTATCAGTTTTTAATGAGTTTGTATAGGGAAGATGGCGTTTGTCATGATGTGCTAACAGAAAAACTAGGGGTAGATAAAGCCACAACCACACGAGCAATTATGAAATTAGAAGAAGAGGGCTATGTGACACGTCAGCTCAATGAAAAAGATAAACGTAAGTATTATATTTATCTTACAGAAAAAGCTATTGCTAAAAAAGAGGAGATTTTAGCAGTAGCTTTGAAGTGGGAAGAGAAGCTCATAGGCCATTTAACGAAAGAGGAATGTGCAGAGTTTGTAAGATTATTTAAAAAAATAAACTTAGACTAGTATTGAGTGCACATTCAAGCTATGATAGAAGTAAGAATTCAAGATATAGTCAGAGACAGTAGGAGGCATACGACATGAAAAAAATGATAATTATATCAATGGATGCAATGATATCTGAAGATTTAGCTTATATGGAGACCCTTCCTTTCTTAGGACCGATCATCCAAAAAGGCTCGAAAGTATTAAAGTCGGAGACAGTATATCCTTCACTTACGTATACAGCACATGCATCGATGATTTCGGGTACATATCCTGATAGACATGGCGTTGTGAATAATGAGATTTTCAATCCATGTGTTAAACTAGGTGATTGGTATGAGACAAGAGAAAGTATAAAGGCTGCTATATTACCAGAGGAATGTGAAAAGCATGGTTATAAAGTCGCGATTAATAGCTGGCCTACAATGGTAGGTGCAGATGTCACTTATAACTTACAACGTGCAGGCATTCACCAAGTTAAAGACGATAAGAAAAAGTCCATGATAGAGAATTCAACACCAGGGCTTATGGAAGAGATGTGGGAAGTGTGTCATGAAGCTTGGCAGATGGACAAGTATTATGACTCAGATAAATTCTCAGGACTTGCAAGTAAGCATCTTATTGAAAAGTACAATCCAGATGTTATCTTTATGCATATGACGCTTATCGACCACTATCGTCATGTCTATGGCGTATATAGCGAAAAGATTAAAGACGCTATCAAGTACATCGATGAAATGTTTGGTTATGTGGTAGAGGCACTTAAGGCAAAAGGTATCTATGATGAAACAACTTTTGTTATCTGTTCAGATCATGGTCAAGTCAATATCCAAAAGAGCATCAACGTAAATAAAGCTTTCATTGAAAAAGGTTGGATTACCCTTAATGAAGAAGGAAATGTGGTGGACTGGACAGTATTCTGCCACTCAGCAGCAGCTTCAGGTCAGATTTATGTAAAAGACCACAATCCAGCACTTTTAGAAGAAGTAAAGGCGTACCTAGAAGCAAACAAAGATCGCTTCGGTATCGAGCAGCTCTTCACAACCGAAGAAGTGAAAGAAAGCTATCATTTAGATGGTGATTTTGATTTCGTCATTGAAGCAAAAGAAGGTTCTTCATTTAATTATCGTTTAGATGATCCATTTGAAAAAGCCTTTAATAATGAAGATTATCGTACAAGTGTAGGGACACATGGCCATATCCCGACCAAAGGATCTCAGCCAGCACTTGTCATAAGTGGTCCTGGTATTCCAGAAGGAAAAGAACTTGCATACGGAAGAAATATCGACATCGCACCGACTTGTGCAAGACTTCTAGGCTTTGAAATGCCAGATGCAGATGGCCAAGTACTAGAAACAATCATTTCATAAACTTATCTAAAAGAAGATGAATAATTAACAGCCATTAGGGCAATGACTTTATACATGTTAAGGCATACACTGAAAGGAGTACTTAGCGTGAAAAGAAGAAGACGCTCTAATGGCTGTTTGTTATCTTTATTAAAAACCATAGTAGTAGGCTCATTTGTGGTGTTAATGAGCTTTTTTGGCATGTATGCATGGGTGGTATCGGGGAATGAAGGGGAAAGTAAAGAAGTAGCCAGTAACTCTCGTTTTGAGGAGGAAGAGGATGCAGGTACAAAATCCATAGAGGTCGTAGAAAGAGTAGAGCCTCCAGTTTATGAGATTTATCAGCAACCAGAGGAAGTACCGATCGTACAGCAGCGATCAAAAAGTAATGCTGGAGGAGACGCTTCACAGGAAAGAGAAGTACAGGATGTTCCCGCCACAGCGGATGCAGAAAGTGTAGCGGTTCCAGTGGAAGAGGTGAAGCCTTCTATAGAAGAGGTAGTGCAACCATCAGACGAAAGTAGTGTAGCCAAAGAGGTGGTACAAGTAGAGCCTATAGAAGTACCACAGATGGAAGTGCCTGTAGATATATCTGTCTATGATCGCTATGAACTGAATTTAGATAATGCAGTATTAAAGGAAGCCCAAGGTATTGTGAAGGATGGGCAGATCGATGTGACCACAGTAGTGGCACAGTATTTTGCCAGTATGTCTATGCAAGAAAAAATGCGACTCATCAATATGCTTATCTCTAAGATAAAAAATGTAGACATTGGTTATGTATGGGGAATTGTAGCAGACGGCATCACAGTAGAAGAGACCGCTATCTTACAAAAACTCATCGAAGAGAATTTTACCGAGCAAGAAATCGATGAGCTTTATACGTACTATGCGAAGAGTGAATTAGCCCAATTACCATAGAGAAATGCGTCTATTTCAGGAGAAGTAGCATACAATAAAAGAAAACAAGCTATCTAGGAGGCAAGGAATCATGGCGTATCAATCACACAAAGGAAAGAAGTCTAAGTGGTTCAGTGGCATTCTAGGGATAGTGCTAGTGATGGTAGGAGGAGGCTTTTATAGTCGCTTTATCGAACCTAAGCTTCTCTATACAAAGCATGTAAGTATTGTGTCGCCTTCTGTAAAAGAAGATTTAGAAGGCTATAAGATTGTTCAATTTACTGATACACAGCTTGGAGATTTCTATACCATAGAAGACTTGGAGAAAGCAGTAAAAAGAATCAATAGTCTAGAAGCAGATGTCGTGGTCTTTACGGGAGATTTGATTGACCACATGAAAAGCTATGAAGGGGATTGGACACAGATAAGTAGCCTATTAGGCGCTATACAAGCGAAAGACGGCAAGTTCGCTGTCTACGGTAATCATGACCAAGGAGGCGGAGCCCATAAGACCTATCCTAAAATCATGGAAAAAGCAGGGTTCAACATACTGAAGAATGAAGTTTATCCACTGAAGATCGGTGATGAAGTCATTCAATTTATAGGCCTTGATGACTGGCTACTAGGGTTTCCAGAATTAGAAAATACCTTGAGTGGCATAAGAAGTGATGCTTTTAATGTACTACTTCTTCATGAACCAGATGTAGTAGAACTAGTAGCACCGTATCCAGTAGACCTTCAACTCTCAGGGCATACCCATGGGGGGCAAGTAAGGCTACCCTTCTGTGACCCACCCATTACCCCACCTTTAGGCCATAAGTATACACACGGTATCTATAAGATCAATGAAAGATTACAATTATACGTTAATACAGGCTTGGGTAATACAAGAGTGCCTTACCGCTTGATGAATATTCCCGAGATTACTTTATTCACTTTAACAAGTAAACCATAAGACATCGTATCCTGAAATGAAGGGCGCGATGTTTTTTTATACTTAAAAAATGAATAAAAAACAATAAAAGTGTAAAAAAATAAAAAGCACTTGCATAAAATATTATAAATGTGTATAATTATAAATAATTAAAAAATATAAACAATTTGAAGTTTCAGGAAGAAGGGGATTGGATGAAGAAAGTAAGTATACTTGGATCAACAGGATATGTAGGGGAAGAATTAGTAAGGCTTTTGTATAGGCATCCAGAAGTGGAACTTACTCAGCTTTCCTCACATAGCTATAGTCAAAAAACATATAGTAGTGTTTATCCACATTTTAATGGAGCGATTGATGCACAATGTATAGATGATGATATGGAACAAATAGATGCAGATATTTTATTCATCGCCTTACCACACGGAATTGCTAGCAAAGTAATTACCAAAGAACTTCTGAAGAAAACAAAAGTCATCGATTTAGGGGCAGACTTTAGAATAAGTGCCGATGCGTATGATGAGTGGTACAAAGTAGCACATCATGGTAAAGAATTGCTAGAGACAGCGGTTTATGGACTCAGTGAATGGAATAGAAGCTTCATTGCAGAAGCAGACTTGATTGCCAATCCAGGGTGCTATGTAACGTGTTCACTACTAAGTTTATTACCACTTGTAAAAGAAGGAATCATTGATACTTCAAGCATTATCATCGATGCAAAGTCTGGAGTGACAGGTGCAGGAAGAGGCCTTAACTTAGGGACACACTATACAGAATGTAACGAAAGTATTAAAGCTTATGGTATCGGAAGCCATCGCCATACACCAGAGATAGAAGAGCATTTAAAAGCATTGGCAGGAAAAGATGTCACATTAACTTTCACACCACATCTAGTACCGATGAATAGAGGTATCTTGACCACCATATACGGTAACTTAAGTCAGGGTGTGGATGGGGCGAAAATTCAAGAGGTCTATGACAAGTATTATAAAGATGAGAAGTTCATTCGTATTTTAGGCGATCAAATGATTGCAGAAACAAGATGGGTAAAAGGGTCTAACTACTGTGACATTAGTTTTACTGTGGACTCACGTACAAACCGTTTGGTCATCGTAAGTAGCATTGATAACATGATGAAAGGTGCAGCATCTCAGGCTGTACAAAATATGAATATTATGATGGGGTGGCAAGAAGATTTAGGAATCGATATGTTACCTATTTTTCCAGCTTAGAAAGGGTGGTAGTATGAAACTTACTCAAAAAGGGATTTTAGTTGCGAAGGGATTTAAAGCAGCAGGTGAATATATAGGCATCAAAAAACAAAAGAAAGATATGGCAGTTATTTATAGTGAAGCACCTTGTGTTTATGCAGGGGCTTTCACTCAAAATATTGTAAAAGCAGCACCAGTGCTTTGGGATGAAAAAATACTGAAGCAAGGAGGAGCGGTGAAAGCGGTAGTCATCAATAGTGGTAATGCCAATGCCGTGACGGGAGAGATTGGTGAACAAGATACAGAGAAGATGGCACAGCTTGTCAGTGAATCACTAGGCCTTGCTAAAGAAGAAGTACTTGTGTGTTCAACGGGGGTTATAGGGGTACCATTACCAATGGGCAAAATCGAGCAAGGGATAGGGTTCGTATGTAGTCAACTAGATGATACAAAAGAAGCCGCACAAAATGCAGCTACAGCTATTCTAACCACAGATACCTTTATGAAAGAAATTGCCATAGAAGATGACTTAGGTAATCATACATTTCATATAGGTGCTATGGGAAAAGGGTCAGGGATGATTCATCCAAATATGGCGACTATGCTTGCTTTTGTAACGACGGATGTATGTATAGCTCAACCAATGCTTCAAAAAGCGCTTAGCAAGTGTGTGAATACCACTTTTAATATGATTACTGTTGATGGGGATACCAGTACCAATGATAGTGTCATTGTCATGGCAAATGGAGCAGCACAAAACGAAGAAATCGTAGAAGAAGGCGAGGCCTTCGATATCTTTTGCCAAAGCTTATATGAAGTGTTAAAGTATGTGGCTATTTCAATCGTAAGAGATGGTGAAGGAGCGACGAAACTTTTAGAGGTAGAGATGAAAAATGTAGAAAGCTTTGAGAAAGGTAAGGCGCTTGCAAAAAGTATCTTAACCTCTAGTCTTGTAAAGACTGCATTCTTTGGGGAAGATGCAAACTGGGGACGTATATTAGCAGCGATGGGTTATGCTGGTGTAAGTTTTGATCCTAAAAAAGTAGTGCTTGTATTAGAAAGTGATATGGGGCATGTCACCATGTTTAAAGAAGGACTTCCAGTAAAGTTTAGTGAACAAAAAGCCAAGACCATTCTTAAAGAATCAGAGATTCGCATCCTAGTAGATATGGGTGAAGGCGAAGAAGTGGTTACTGCATGGGGCTGTGATTTAAGTTATGATTACGTGAAAATTAATGGGGAGTATAGAAGTTAAGGGGGAGAAACGATGACTGAATTAGTAATAGAAAAAGCCAAAGTGCTTATAGAGGCACTGCCTTATATTCAAGCATTTCATAATAATATCGTGGTAGTTAAGTATGGCGGGAGTGCCATGCTTGACCCACAGATTAATAGTACCATTGTACAGGACATTGTACTGATGAAGCTGGTAGGGTTAAGACCAATCATCGTACATGGTGGGGGCCCAGAAATTAATAATATGCTTCAAAAAGTAGGTATAGAGTCTAGCTTTATAGATGGCCTACGTGTTACCACCAAAGAAACAGTAGAAGTGGTTGAAATGGTATTAGCAGGTAAGGTCAATAAAAACATTGTGAGTATGATCCATACAGAAGGTGGAAAAGCAGTAGGGATTACTGGTAAAGATGGGGGATTACTCCAAGCAAAGAAAATGAATAAAAACGGCAAAGATCTAGGCTATGTAGGGGAGATTGTAGAGGTCAATACAGAAATCATTAATACCCTTATAGATAATAGCTTTATACCGATTATCTCACCTATTGGTACAGATAAAGAAGGCAATACGTACAATATCAATGCAGATTATGCAGCAGTAGCTATCGCAGCAGCCTTAAAAGCACAAAAGCTTGTGTTTTTGACAGATGTGGAAGGGGTACTAAAGGATAAAGACGATTCAAGCTCTTTGATTTCCTATTTAAGCAAAGCTGAAGCGTTAAAGTACATAGAGGATGGAACCATAGCAGGAGGGATGATTCCTAAGGTAGAATGCTGTATAGAAGCCATTGACCAAGGTGTAAAGATGGTCCATATATTAGATGGACGTGTGCAGCATGCACTTATCTTAGAAATCTATACACATAGTGGGATCGGAACGATGCTTTATAAAGAGGAGGTGCAAGATGCAAAATTATGTTGAAGCCAGTGATCAGTATATCATGGATACTTATGGGAGATTCCCACTAGCCATCCAGAGAGGTGAAGGATGCTACCTTTTCGATGAAGAGGGAAAGAAATACTTGGATTTTTGTGCAGGTATCGCTACCAATGCCTTAGGGTATGGTTTTCCGAAGATGACAGAAGCCTTAAAAGCGCAGATTGATACATTGATGCATGTATCGAACCTTTATTATACAAAGCCTCAAGTAGAAGCAGCAAAGCTTCTCGTCGAACATACAGATATGAAAAAGGTATTCTTCTGTAATAGTGGTACAGAAGCCAATGAAGCAGCCTTGAAGTTAGCTAGAAAATGGGGAAAGCAACAAAGTCCAATGAAACACAAAGTCATTACCATGGCGAATTCTTTCCATGGAAGAACTTATGGATCTTTAAGTGCCACAGGTCAGCAAAAGTACCAAAAAGCGTTCACACCTATGCTAGAAGGGTTTGTGCATGTACCTTTTAATGACTGTGAAGCACTAGAAGAAGCGATGACAGATGATGTATGTGCAGTGATGATTGAAGTGATTCAAGGTGAGGGGGGCATTAAGCCTATAGAAGTGGCTTATGCAAGCAAGCTCCAAAAACTTTGTGAAGCTAAGAATGTGCTACTCGTTGTAGATGAAGTACAGACTGGTATAGGAAGATGTGGCAGTCTCTTTGCTTATATGCAATATGGCATCCAACCAGACATTGTGACTTCAGCTAAAGGATTAGGGGGTGGCATGCCTATCGGAGCCATGCTATGTAATGAAAAAGCCAATGTATTTGAAAAGGGAGACCATGCAGCAACGTTTGGAGGTAATCCTTTGGCTACCACAGCGGCTAAGATCGTACTGGAGACTTTACTTCAAGACGAACTTTTAAATAAGGTCAAGGAAATGGGGGCTTACTTAAGAGAATGCTTGGAAGCCTTAAAGGCGAAGTATCCTGTGATTGAAGAAGTAAGGGGAGCAGGCCTTATGCAGGCTATAGAACTCAAAGTGCCAGCAAGAGGTGCGATGGAGCAGTGTATAGAGAAAGGACTCATCGTAGTTGGGTCAGGTGAAAAAGTCATACGCTTTTTACCACCGCTTATTATAAATCAAACACAAATTGATGAAGGTATGAAAAAATTAGAAGAAGCTGTATCCTCTATTGGTTAGAGGATACAGCTTCTTCTTTTTGATGAAGGGCTCTAAATTGACCAGGTGTCAGCTGGAACTTGAGTTTAAATGAAGAAATCAAGCTAGAGATATGGGTATAGCCTATCTGCTCACAAATAATCTTTAAGGTATAAGGTGTAGTGATAAGCAGATTACAAGCTTTTTCGATGCGCACATCCTGAATATAGTCATCAATACTGGTGTCAGTATTTTCTATAAAGAAACGATCAACGTAATGTGGTGAAGTATAAAAGTAGTGTGCAATTTGTGTACTGGATAAGGCCGGATGGTGTAGATGAAGATAGATATATTCCTTAATAAGAGGAATAGAAAGTGTAGCGGGTGTCTGAGAGAAATGCTTCGTAATGATGTCTAACATTTCAGAGGTGACTTCGATGAAGATTTCTTTAAGTTCTGCATAAGTCTCGATTTTATAAAGTACAAAAATATTAGGGACATCATAGTCCATTAAGTGATGCTGCTCGAAATACTTGTCGAAATACATCATGATTTCAACACAAATGGATTTCCGAAGGACCAAGTTGACATTTTGGGTCTCCATTGTCTGGATAGCCATTAATAAAAGTCTAGGAATACCTTCGAATGCTTTGTTATCTAAGGCTTCTTGAAGTTGTGTGGTGTAAGTCTTATAACTAATCATGATTTCGGTCATCGCATTCATCTTTTTGTTTTCTAGAATCTCCATGTCTGCAAAGGTACGTGCTTCGATATAGGACTTAGCGATACTTGAAAGTGTACTAAAAGAAGGACCAAAATAAAGCGTCATATAAGGTAGCTCAAGCTTAGGTAGAGAGAGTGGCGTATCACTACCGATTAAGAAGACATCCATATCTGGGTACAAATGTTGAATCGAATAAGAACATTCGATGGATGATGTTTGTAGTGTTTCTATAGAAGCGATGAGCGCTGGTTCTAAGGTGAAACTACTGGAGTTAGAGTGAACAATAAGAATCGTATAATAGTCTGAATCAAAAACAATATCTAGTTCCTTACATTTCTTGATGAAATCATCAAAGTGAGTGATGCGTCCACTTACAAGTTGCGTTAGCAAAAAGTGTTGCTGCATAGGAATCGTTTGGTTGAACTGGCTTTCTAGCTGAGAGTGGTTAGCGGATAAATTAGAGAGTGCATTAGAAAGACCATCTAAAGGCGTTTTGTTTTGCTCGATAAGGTAAATGCTTGCTAAGAGAGCGACAATGAATGTAATGATAATAAGCAAAAACATCGCGCTATTAAGGGTTTGTATAGGCCCATAAATACTATCATAATTAGTAGAACTTAAAAAAATCAAGTTATCACATGCCGGTGATAAATAGGCATAGAAGACATGATCTTCAGTTGCGAATTCTATAAAGGGGTCCGCAGCATCTAAAGTATGTAAGAGATCGTATAAGTAAGATGTGGAAAGAGAAGGAGCGAAGGATAAGTCAAGCTGCTGGAGACCATTTAAGAGAGAACTTTGGTTAAGGAGATGCAGTTCGCCAAATTCATAATTAGTAAAAGGTTGCACTAAGGCATTTATATCAATGAGAAAAAACATGACACCTATTTGCTCGGAATGATAATTGATAGGGACTATAAAAGTAAGGTCGTCGGTCAATGTATTATCTGAGGGGAGAAGCACTCTAGGTGATGATGCTGAATAAAGTAAGGCATCGAGTTTTTCTTCAGAAAAATTTCGAGATTGTAGTTGAGATAAAAGCAATTCTTTAGAAAGGCTACTTTCATTGGAGTAGAAATAATCATCATTAAAATAGTGTACCGTTACACCTGAAAACACAGGGTTAAGTGATGTATAATTTTGAAGTGTCTTAATAAGGCGGACGCCTTCAGCGGGTGAGTCTTCCAATGAGAAGCTTAAAAAATTATCTTTATAAATAAGTTGTTTGTTAAGTTGTAAACATCCTTCTAAAGTCGTAGAGACATTTTCAAGGACTAATTGGAAATTAGAACTGTTTTGTTTAAGTAATTCTTTTGAAAAAAGACTATAGCCAAAGGAATAAAAAACAAGGATAATAATGGCTAGTGGGATACCAAAAACCAATAAACAAGAGCTCATATAACGTAAAAACATTTTTTTTGTCGATGTAGATTCCACTAAAATTCCCCCTTTTTTGCTATAAGTATTTTAATGTAAAACGAGTGATATTACAATAAAATAAATAAAAATAATGAAATTTAAATTAATTGAAAATAAAAAATAAAATGGTATAATAAGGAGAAAAAGATAAAAAAAAGTAAAAAGAGGATAATGTATGAGAAAAGGAGCTAAGCAATCTAAAAAATATAAATATTTAGATGTATTATTATTCATTCTATTTGGATGTACAGTGTTATTAGTAAATAAGATGGTAACTGCTGTTTATCCAGAGAAAGTATTGTCTCAAGAGGTGATAAGTTCGAGAAGTATTAAAGGATATGTACTGACAGATTTAGTCGGCGGAGACTTAAATACAATGCCGCTTGTTCAGAAAAGTGCACAGGGGATAGATAGAAACATTATTTTTGAACAAATGCCAGCAACACAGAGCAGGGATATCATGAATTACATAGCAGATGAAGAACAAGAGATAGAATTTATTATGGGAGGAGCTTTTGATGGCAAAGAAATCTATAAATTAAAAAAGTCTGGTATGATTATACCGCTCAATGAATTGATCGCAGAGCATGCACCCAACATTCAGAGGTTAATAGATGAAGATTCTTTCTTTAAAGAAAGTATAACTCATGGGGATGGCAATATTTATACGTTACCTAAATACTATGAAATGCGTCCATACAACGTCAATCAGTATCTATTTATTAATGCAGAATGGCTAGAGTATCTAGGACTTGAGATGCCTACCACCACAGAAGAGTTCTATGCGGTATTAAAAGCTTTTAAAACACAGGATCCGAATAAAAACAAGAGAGAAGATGAAGTGCCTTTTAGTTTTATCGGTGGAAAGAATAGCACAGCAGAAGGCAATTTCTTAGGCGCTTTTGGTGTGCTAGAATCCGAAGAATACATTATGAAAAAAGATGGTGAGTATATATTTGTCCCAACTCAAGAAGGTTATAAAGAAGGGATACGGTATTTAAGTAGATTATATCAAGAAGGGTTACTCGACCCAGAAATATTTACACATGATAATGACAGGTATTTTGCAAAAGGTAGGCAAGAAGATGTGACATTAGGGGCATTTATTAGCTACACTGCTCAAGATATGGTAGGAGAAGAGCGGGCAGAGGTGTATACAGCGCTCTTACCATTAGAAGGACCACAAGGACATCGTATGTGGGGAAATAAGGGGGAACGATGTATCGAGAAGAATCAATTTATGATTACAAGTACTAGTGAACATCCGGAAGAAATTATCCAATGGATTGATCAGTTCTTTGACCCTAATCAAGCGTTGATGTATCAATGGGGGGAACAAAATAAAGCGGAGGAAGACGTTCAAGAGGTAATGAGAAGGAGCTGGATGGAACGGTTACAAACAGCTCCAGGACTTTATGGACCGGGGTATATACCTAGAGAAATTTATCAAGAGGAAGTGGGCAATCCAGCACAACGATGGTTTGAAAAGTTTTATAAGCTCTATACCCCTTATTTTCATAAGCAAACCTTATGCTTAGAGAAAGCCACCGTAGAAGAGATGGACCGTATCGTGGAACTTTATGCACAGATTGATAAGTATATTAACGAAATGAAGATACGTTGGCTTCCGGGTGTGAGGAGCATAGAAAAAGAATGGAAAAGTTATATAGAAGCATTGAAAAATATGGGGGCAGAGGAATATTTGGAACTTTATGAAACGATAGATAGAAGATGTGACCACGACAAGGAGCGCTGCCAATAAAAAAACGTGCTAAGCAAGGGGCCTAGCACGTTCCTGTGGTTGTATTAATTTGGATACTGAAGACGTTCAGGTGTGAGATTAGTTAAAGTCTCAGATAAGTAGCGTTTAGCTTCGAAGCAAGCCATAGGTAAGTTTATATCTAAGTAATTTCCACAGTCTCTAGCAGAAGCACCAGGTACTTCAGTATTAAAGTCAGCCATAAAGGTAAACATCTCTGTAATGAGTGGTGCCACATCATTAGAAGAAAGATTGCCTTTTAGGATGAGATAGAAGCCTGTGCGGCATCCCATTGGCCCAAAGTAAATAATGTCATCAGCAAAGGTTGGATGATTGCGTAAAAAAGTAGCACCAAGATGCTCGAGTGTATGGATCTCAGCAGTACCTAAGACAGGTTCTTTATTAGGCGCCTTCATACGTAAGTCGTAAGTTGTAAGTGAATGCTCACCAAGGTTATCAATACGTGAGATATAGATGCCTGGTAACAAATCAAGGTGGTTAACAGTAAAACTAGCAATTTTCTTCATTATTAAACTCCTCGTCTTTTTTATATAAGTGATTAAGTTATTATCACTATACTAAATAGCAGACTGATTGTAAAGTGAGGGACGTATAAAGCATACTTTCCCTTGATTTTCAAGCGATGCTTTGATAACATGAAAGTAAGAGCATTAGATGACAAATGATAGAAAATAAAGAGGTGCGAGATGAATAACGAGAAAAAGACCATTTTTAGTGGGATGCAGCCATCGGGAACGATTACTTTAGGGAATTATTTAGGGGCATTAAAAAACTGGACACAACTTCAAGATGAGTATAACTGTCTTTATTGTATAGTAGATATGCATGCGATTACAGTAAGACAAGATCCAGCAACTCTCAGAAAAAATGCACGTAATTTACTGATGCAGTATATTGCGGCAGGTTTAGATCCAGAGAAAAACACAATCTACTATCAATCACACGTATCAGGACATGCAGAACTAGCATGGATTCTTAATTGCTACACTTATATGGGTGAGCTAAGTCGTATGACGCAATTCAAAGAAAAATCTCAAAAGCATGGGGAAAATATCAATGCCGGTTTATTTACTTACCCAGCACTTATGGCAGCAGATATCTTACTTTTCCAAGCAGACTTAGTACCAGTAGGGGCTGACCAAAAGCAGCATTTAGAGCTTGCACGTGACATTGCTGCAAGGTTCAATGGTATTTATAGTGATACCTTTACGATTCCAGAGCCATATATTGCAAAGACAGGCGCAAAGATTATGAGCTTACAAGAGCCAACGAAGAAGATGTCAAAATCAGATGAAGATATGAATGCAAGTATTTTACTTATCGATGATCCAGATACGATTATGCGTAAGTTCAAGCGTGCAGTGACAGATTCAGATGCACTTGTACGTTTTGATGAAGAAAGTAAGCCAGGTATCAGTAACTTAATGACAATCTATAGCGCCATCACTGGAGAAACTATGGATGCCATCACAAATGAGTTTGAAGGCAAAGGTTACGGAGACTTTAAGATACGTGTAGGGGAAGCGGTAGTAGAGGAACTACGTCCACTTCAACAACGTTTCAAGGAGCTTAGTCAAGATAAGGCTTATATTGATGGGATCATCAAAGCCAATGCGGAGACAGCAAACTACCTTGCGACCAAGACATTACGCAAGGTACAGAAAAAAGTAGGATTTCCACCAGTTGTAAGATAAAACAAAACACAAGGGATCATTGCAATCGTGCAATGGTCCCTTGTGTTTAGTGCATAGCCGCTGCAATAAGTAAAGCCATGGAATATGGCATGTATTTTGGGAGCTAGACAGAATCCGAATGTATAAAGCCTCGTCCTTGACCAAAGACTTGGGAAGTAGGAGACACCGTTACAAAAGCATGCTTGTCATAGAGAGAAACGATGTGACGTGCTTTGGCCACTTCACGCATACTGATGGTGGTATAGAGGATGTACTTGGAACTTTGTGTGTAAGCTCCTTCAGCGGGGATGATGGTGACACCACGATGAATATCGTGCATAATGTGCTGGGCGATTGGATCATAGTGCTCTAAGTCCGTAACGATAAATAAAGTACGCTTGTAGTTGAGGCCATCTACCACGAAGTTGGTGACACGACTGCCGATAAACATTGTAGCAAGGGTAAGGAGTGACAGGTCAATGCCGAAGAAGTAGATAGAAAAGAGAATGATGATGCCGTTGATGCTAAGACCAACAGTAGCCATACTGATGGAAAAGCGGTCATAGATGATTTTACAGATGATGTCGGAGCCACCTGTGGAACCATCACCACGGAAGATGATACCATTGCCAAGTCCAGTCAAGACACCGCCTAAGATGATGACAGAGATTGGCTCAGAAGTAGTGATCACAAACCCACTGGTTAATTGAAGCCAAAAAGAAAGCATAAGCATGCCAAAAAGGCTAAAAATAATAAAGTGTTTCTTTAGGAAAAAAAATGCGATGATAAATAAAGGGATGTTGAGTATGATAATAAGTAAGCTGACTTTCCAGTCAAATAAAAAATAAAGAAAGTTAGCAATCCCAGTGATGCCACCACTTAGGAGGCGATTAGGGATGAGAACACCGTTGATTGAAAGTGCAAGGAGAAACGTACCGACCACAATAAAAAGAATGCGTTTTAAATCTAATTTATGATGTGTCATATGATTTACCTCTTTGAAAAGATTAAGATATCATATACAATTATAAAGTAAAAGATGGCCAAAGAACAAGTAGAAGGGCCTTAAAAAGATAGTCTAAACAGTGTATACTGACATTATAAAAAGAATTAGGTGATGAGGATGAAATTTTTAACAGATATGCATATCCACACAGTTGCAAGTGGACATGCTTACAGTACCATTGATGAAATTGCAAGAGAAGCAGGAAAGAAAGGTCTAGAGCTTATAGCCATTACAGACCATAGCCCGGGCATGCCAGGAGGCCCACATGAATACCATTTTCATAATTTTGGCATCGTACCAAAGGAGCTTTATGGTGTACGCATCTTAAAAGGCATCGAAGCAAATATTATTGACTTTGAAGGTGGTGTTGATTTTAATCAAGAAATGATTAAGCCGCTAGATGTGGTCATTGCGAGCTTTCATCCACCATGTATCCCATTTGCAGATGAGAAGACTTGTACGAGAGGGTTCATTCGTGCCATGGAGAATCCACATGTGCACATCATAGGACATCCAGGGGATGCACGCTATCCTTTCGATCATGAGGCCATTGTACGTGCATCAAAAGAGACAGGGACACTTCTAGAAATCAATAATGCTTCACTAAGACCAGGTGGTTTTAGACCAGGTGTTAGAGAGAATCTCATAGAGATGCTGAAGTACTGTAATCAAATGGATGTACCAGTCATTGCAAATACAGATGCACATATAGCGTACCAAGTAGGGGAGTTTAAAGAAACCTTAGCATTCTTAGAGGAGATCCAATTCCCAGAAGCACTCATACTGAATCTTCAACCTCAAAAAGTGCTACAATTAATCGGTTATACAGATTGAAATCTCTTGTTTAATACTGTAAAATGGTAAAGTATAGTAACAGAGGATGAGGAGTGAAGGGGTATGAACCCAAAAATCAAGGACGATATGACCGACAGCTTGTTTGATGCGATGTTAAAGCTAGAAACAAGAGAAGAATGTTATGCTTTTTTTGAAGATATATGTACTATTAATGAGATTAAATCTCTGGCACAGCGCCTAGAGGTTGCTAAATTACTGGAACAAAAAGTAACGTATACTGATATCCAGCACAAGACTGGAGCATCTACGGCTACCATTAGTCGTGTCAATCGCTGCTTAAGCTATGGCAGTGACGGCTATAAACTTATTTTAGAAAGAATTAAAGAATAAAACAGCTTTCGAGCTGTTTTATTTTTATCACAAATAAAGGAGCGTTTGGAAAATGGATTTTACAACAGGACTTAATCCTATGCAAAAAGAAGCGGTCATTCAAACTGATGGTCCGCTACTGGTATTAGCAGGTGCAGGCTCAGGAAAGACACGCGTACTGACACATCGTATTGCCCACCTTATTGAAAATCAAAAAGTAGCCCCATGGTCTATTTTAGCTATTACCTTTACAAACAAGGCAGCAGCAGAGATGAGAGAGAGGGTAGGACACCTAATAGGTGATAACCTTGCTAAAGATATGTGGATTAGTACATTCCATGCCATGTGTGTGCGTATCTTAAGACGCAATGGGGAGCGCTTAGGTTATGGGAAGTATTTCACCATCTATGATACGACAGATCAGAAAGCCCTTATAAAAGAGATTCTCAAAAACTTAAATATCAATGAAAAGAACTTTCCACCAGCTCAAATTCTAGGGACTATTAGTTCACAAAAGAATACACTCATGACACCAGAAGAATACGCTAATAGTGTGGGTGATGACTACCGTGGGAAAACCATTGCAAAAGTCTATGCACACTATCAGCAGAAGCTTAAAGAAAACAATGCTATGGACTTTGATGATTTACTACTCAATACATGTTTACTTTTCAGAGACCATAAAGATGTATTAGCTTTCTATCAAGATAAGTTCCGTTATATTTTAGTGGATGAGTACCAAGATACCAATGGTGTACAGTATCAGCTCGTACAACTTTTAGCGAAGAAATATCAGAACCTATGTGTAGTAGGGGACGATGACCAGTCTATCTATGGCTGGCGTGGTGCGGATATCCGCAATATCTTGGATTTTGAAAGAGACTTTAATAACGCACGTGTCATTAAACTTGAGCAAAACTACCGTTCCACAAAGACGATTCTAGATGCAGCCAATGAAGTGGTGGCATATAATGCAGGTAGAAAAGCGAAAAAACTTTGGACCGATAATGAAGAAGGCGATGTCATTACTGTTCTAGAGTTAGATAATGAATATAGAGAAGCAGATGCTATTTCAGAGCTTATCGTAAGAGGCATTGAAATGGGCGAACGTGAATACAAGGATCATGCGATTCTTTACCGTACCAATGCACAGTCTCGTGTACTTGAGGAAAAGATGATTCGTAATGATATTCCTTATAGACTACTAGGTGGTACACGTTTCTACGAACGTAAAGAAATCAAAGATTTAATTGCTTACCTACGTACCATTGCGAACGTGAAGGATGATGTATCCTTAAAACGTATCATCAATGTACCAAGAAGAGGAATCGGTAACGCAAGTATCGATAATATTACAGCTTATGCATACAATCAGCAGCTGGACTTTTATGAAGTGTGTCATCTTACAAAAGAGATGGGAATACTAGGTAATGCAGCAGCGACTAAAGTACTGTCTTTTGTCTATATGATCGAAAGCCTAAGAGCTATTGCAAAGAGTGGCGATGTACAAGCTTTACTAGAAGCGGTCATAGAGCAGGTTGATTATAGAAGTTATATCAAGCAAACAGAAGGAGAAGATGCGGCAGACCGTATTGCCAACATCGAAGAACTTGTATCAAAAGCAGCTACCTTTATGAGACACACAGAAGAGCCAAGCTTAGAGAAATTCTTAGAAGACATTGCCCTTGTTGCAGATGTAGATAACTACGATGAAGAGAGTAACTCAGTAGTGCTTATGACACTTCATAGTGCCAAAGGCCTAGAGTTCCCAGTCGTATTCATTCCAGGTGTGGAAGAAGGACTCTTCCCAAGCTATATGAGTATGACAGATGGAGACGATAAAGTAGAAGAAGAGCGTCGTCTATGCTATGTAGGAATCACAAGAGCAAGAGAAAAACTCTACATGCTTTATGCAGGGCAACGTACCGTATTTGGTAGAACGCAAAGCACCATCAAATCACGCTTCTTAAAAGAGCTACCAGTACGCCTTACAAACTTAAAAGCATTAGAGAGTGGACAAGGAAACCCGATGGGACGAGGCATGAACATCCAACAAAAGCCAACACTTGGAAGACCAACGCCTACCCCGCAACCAGGCTTTACCCCACAGATGTCATCAGGAACGATGCGATTAAATACTGCAAGGACAAACCCATTATCACCTTTTAGTAGAGAGGGAATCGGTAGCACACAATCTAGACCTACAGTGCCATTTGGACAAAAGCAGCCGACTAAGATTGAGAACTTACCAAAGGTAGAAGAAGATTTCTATGCAGGGGATATGATTAAGCATAAAATGTTTGGTGAAGGGACGATTACAAAGGTAGACCACACTGAAGATGATGTGTTTGTAACCATCGATTTTAATCGAGGAATGACGAAAAAACTCAGTGTAAGGTTTGCCAAACTGCAAAAAATGTAAAAAAGTCAGAAAATTTAAAAAAACACTTGATGGGATTTATTGGAAGTGCTAAAATAAAATCAAAAACATTTGCACGTTTCGATGGAGGGATTTAAGTGGATGCTACACAAGATAAAGATTTAAGCTTAGAAGAATTAGTAGAGCTTACGGAAAGCTTTATTAAACTAGCGGATGAATTACATGAAGCAGGAAAATTGTCAGATGCAGAATATGATGAATTAACCTACATCAAGAAAGATTTTTTGGTAAAGGTAGCGAAAGAAAAAGAAGAAGAATATAAGCGTTGTTTTTAAAAGCTTAAAAAGTAGAGTTTCTACTTTTTAAGCTTTTTGTAAATAGAAGACCTATGCAATATGGTATACTAAGGTAAGTGTATAATAGCTCGTATCCCGAGATTTGAGATAAAGGAGACAGTATGGAAACTAAGCAAAAAATAGAAAGAATGAAAGAACTTGTACCATTACTTAGTAAGGCAGCTTATGTGTATGAACAAGAAAACAAGGAAATGATGAGCAACCTTGAATACGATAAGCTTTATGATGAACTGGTAAAGTTAGAAGAAGAAACAGGGACGATACTAGCAGGAAGTGTCACCCAAAAGGTAGGCTATGATATAGCAAGCCAACTTCAAAAAGTAACCCACTCAAGTGCTATGCTTTCATTAGATAAAACCAAAGAAGTAGACAAATTAAAAAGCTTCTTAGCTACGCAAAAAGGCATGCTTTCATGGAAGTTAGATGGGCTCACCATTGTGTGTACTTATGAAGATGGGAAACTTGTACAAGCGGTGACGAGGGGGAATGGATCTATCGGAGAGGATATCACAAGTAACGCAAAGACTTTTGTGAATCTGCCACTGACTATTCCTTATAAAGAGCGTATGGTTATTCGTGGGGAAGCGGTCATTAGATACAGTGACTTTGGACGTATCAATGAAAAATTAGAAGATGAAGAGAAGTATAAGAATCCACGTAACTTATGTAGCGGAAGCGTACGTCAATTAAATTCTAAGATCACAGCAAGCCGTCACGTAAGATTTTATGCTTTTGCTTTAATAGAAGGAAATGCTACTTTTGATAGTAAGATGGCACAGATGGAATGGCTTAAGGGCCAAGGCTTTGAAGTCGTAGACTACAAAGAAGTGGAGGCAGCTACTATTGAAGAAACAGTAGCCTACTTTGCAGAAGAGATTGGTAACCAAGATGTTGCTTCTGATGGGCTCGTACTTACGTATGATGATATTCCCTACTCACAAAGTTTAGGAAGAACGGCAAAGTTCCCTAAGGATGCCATTGCATTCAAATGGAAAGATGAACTAAAAGAAACAAAAATCCTAGCTATTGAATGGAATACATCGCGTACAGGGCTTATCAACCCAGTGGCTGTGTTTGAACCAGTAGAATTAGAAGGAACGACAGTGGAGCGTGCAAGTCTTCATAACTTAAGTATCGTAGAAGAGTTAGCGATTAATGTAGGGGATACGGTCACTGTCTATAAGGCGAATATGATCATTCCACAAGTTGCAGAAAACTTAACACCGACAGGACCTATGGCAGCACCAAGTCAATGTCACGTATGTGGTGCAGAGACAGTAGTGAAGCAAGATAAGATGGCAAAGACAGTATACTGTCCAAATGGTAATTGCCCAGCACAACGTCTGCAAGCTTTCGTGCATTATGCAAGTCGTGATGCGATGAATATTGAAGGTTTATCAGAGGCTACTATCGAGAAGTTCTTAAGCAAGGGCATTATAGAGGACTTTGTGTCCCTTTATCATTTACAAGACCATGAAGCATTCATCAAAGAAATGGAAGGATTTGGACAAAAGTCTTATGATAAGCTTATCCAAGCAATTGAAAAGGCGAGAGAAGTGTATCTTTATCAGTTTGTATATGCCCTAGGCATTTTACAGGTAGGCCCAATGAATGCAAAGCTTATCTGTAAGCATTTTAATGATGACTTAGAGGCGATGATGGAAGCAGATGAAGAGGTGCTCGTAAGTATTGAAGGCATTGGCCCAGTCATTGCAAAAGAAGTAGCCAATTACTTTAGCTTAGAGGCCAATAGAGAGATGCTTGAGCGTTTAACCAAAGAGTTAAGCTTTAAGCAAGCAGAAGTCATCCAAGCAGAGGGGTCAACGATAGCTGGTAAAACCTTTGTCGTTACAGGGGATGTACATCACTATGATAATCGTAAGGCACTTACTGCCCATATCGAGAGTCTGGGTGGTAAAGTCACAGGTTCTGTAAGTAAAAAGACGGATTATCTCATTAATAATGATGCAGAGTCTATGTCTGGGAAAAATAAGAAAGCAAAAGAATTAGACATTCCGATCTTGACAGAAGAGGCGTTTCTTGCGCTCATTGTTAAAGGACAATTAATTCGCGAATATGACAATTAAATCGCGAACAGAATAAAGATAAACTTATATTTTAAATACAATTAAATCGCGAATATAGGTAAATTATTTATTCAAATAAATTTTTAAATAGATACAACAATCTATAAATTTTTGTTGGTATAATCTTTATATAGACTTTAAAGCACAAGAAAATTGTCTTGTGCTTATTTTTTTGAAAAAATTTAATTTTTACCCGCACATTTACATGTACATATTCGTTATACATAGTGAAAGGAGGATTTGCAGTGTCTATAAGCTTAGAAGACCAATACGACAAAATATATAAATACTGTTATTTTAAAGTTAAAATTAAAGAAATTGCAGAAGATTTGACCCAAGAAACTTTTCTAAAATACTTTGCCCAAAATGCTTACATTAGTAGAGGCAAGCCATTAGCTTATTTATATACCATTGCAAAAAATCAGTGTACAGATTACTTTAGGAAACAACAGCCTGTTCCACTTCAAGAAAGTTGTGTAATA
>JBOGBZ010000223.1:0-9043 GCA_051656485.1 Cellulosilyticaceae bacterium | reverse complement strand
GGGGTGTACATGCATGAAAGAATTAGCAGATTTATTTATGGTGTTTGCACGGATGGGGGCTTTCACCTTTGGTGGCGGTTATGCCATGCTACCGATTATTCAAAAGGAGATCGTAGAAAAACGAGGTTGGGCGACCAATGAAGAGGTCATGGATTATTATGCCATAGGGCAGGTGACACCTGGAATTATTGCAGTAAATACGGCTACCTTTATAGGCTATAAGCTGAAGGGGGTCATAGGAGGCATCGTGGCGACAGCGGGGATGGTTTTCCCATCTATTATTATCATCAGTATCATTGCCATGTTCTTTGAACAGTTCGCAAGTTATCCTCTTGTTCAGCATGCTTTTGCAGGTGTACGTATCGTGGTGGTGGCACTGATTATACAGACGACCTATGATATGGCAAAGAAAGCAATCGTGGATAAAATCACAGGTGCTTTGTTTGGTATCGGACTTTTACTTATGATTGTACTACCTATATCAGTGGTATGGTTTGTGGTAGCAGGGGCACTTATAGGGATGGCAGCTGGCAGAAAGAAAGAGGTGAAGTAGATGACACTTTTATTACTCTATGCAGAATTTTTTAGGATAGGTCTCTTTGCCGTAGGTGGAGGCTTAGCGACGATTCCATTCTTACAAGAACTTATCACAAAGTATGGATGGTTTACAAGTGAAGACCTACTGAATATGATTGCAGTAGCAGAGTCAACACCAGGGCCTATAGGGGTCAATGCAGCGACTTATATAGGTTATCAAGTAGGTGGCTTACTAGGTGGTTTGCTAGCAGTCATAGGTTTAGTTACACCATCTATTATTGTTATTGTTTTAGTAGCTAAGATCTTTAATCGATTCAAAGAATTACAAGGTGTCAAAAATGCATTTTATGGGATAAGACCTGTGGTAGCAGGACTTATAGGTGCAGTAAGTGTGGAAGTCATGAAAGTGAGCTTGTGGGGAGATGGCAGAATTCAACTAAAGGCCATCATCTTACTAGGAGCTTTTCTTATTGCCATTACTAAGTGGAAAAAACACCCTATTTTATACATTGTAATAGGTGGGGTAGTAGGTATATTATTTAAATTATAAAGGAGTGGAAATATGAGGCAGCTTATAGGCATACGTATCATAAAAACAGCCATAGGAACGACATTAGCGATGCTTTTAGCCAGCGCCATAGGACTGAAATTTGCAGCTTCAGCAGGGATTATTACGATTTTGAGCATTCAGAGTACCAAGAGGCAGTCAGTTACATTAGCTGTACGACGTATGCAAGCGACAGTAGTTGCATTGGCACTGGCGAGTGTACTTTTTACGTTGTTTGGGTATAGTCCAGTAGTATTTGGCATCTATTTATTCTTCTTCATACCGTTGACAGTACGTTTACAGATAGCAGAAGGCATCGTACCAGCATCAGTACTCGTGACCCACCTATTAACAGAGGGGTCAATCAGTGTAGGTATACTTACCAACGAAGTGATGCTGGTGGTTGTAGGAGCAGGTGTTGCATTGGTATTGAACTTATATATGCCAAGTATAGAAGGCCAGCTTTATCAAATCAGACAAGCCATAGAAAGAGATATGTATCAGCTTTTTTGTGATATGACAGTCGCTTTACAAGAAAGAAAAGTACCACTAGAAGAAGAAGCACTGTATCAAAAGATAGAAACGCAAATTTTACTTGGCAAACAAAAAGCGTATAAGCATACGAATAATCATCTCTTTGCAAAAGTGACTGTCTATGAACGTTACTTTGCTATGAGAGAAAGTCAATTTCAGACATTACTGTATATGAGGCAGCATTTTATACGTATCTTTGAATGCTATGATGCGACCAAAGAAGTGGCAGCGTTCACAAGTCTTGTGGGAGAATCTATTACAGGAAGAAAACTAAGTGGGGACTTACTTCAGGAATTAGAAGGCTTACGAGACTATTTTAGACAGTCAGAGCTGCCAACTACACGAGAAGAGTTCGAAAACCGAGCGATTTTGTATCAGTTTCTTAATGATCTTCAACGTTTTTTAGAGATTAAGAAGCACTTTAGAGAAGAGCTCACAGATGAAGAGTTTGAAGAATATGTTAAGGGGTATGAGGTTTAAATAAAGGGGGCGTTTGTGTGAGGGAATATAAATATGATGCATTTATTAGTTATAGACATAAGCCGCTGGATAAAGAGATAGCGAAGAAATTACATCGTCTACTGGAGACGTATGTGGCACCAAAAGACAGTGGTGTAGAGAAACGTAAATTAGACAGAGTGTTTAGAGACCAAGAGGAGTTACCGACTTCTAGTGATTTAGCGGCAAATATTCAAGAGGCGCTGGAGAAGTCAGGGTATCTCATCGTTATTTGTTCGCCAGATACACCTCATTCGAAATGGGTGAGACAAGAGATAGAGACTTTCAGCAAGTTACATGGCCATGAGCATATACTCGCACTTCTGATTGATGGGGAACCAGAAGAAGCTTTCCCGAGTGTCTTAAGATATCGCACCCAAGAAGTGGTGGGAGAAGGGGGAGTCTTGGAAACGAGAGAAGTCGAGGTGGAGCCTCTAGCAGCAGATATACGAGCAACCTCCAAGTATAAGAGACATAAGTTATTAGAGCAGGAGCTTTTACGCATCATTGCACCTATTTTGGGATGCACCTATGATGCGCTAAGACAGAGGGATAAGGTACGACGTCTTAAAAGAATTATGACACTAGGAAGTATCCTTATAGGCTGTCTAACGGTCTTTGGAGCTTTTAGTACGTGGCAAGCCTACCAACTACGATTGCAGACGGCAAGAGCAGAGGAAGCAAATGAAAAACTAAGAGAGCAAATGCAGCTGCGATTAAAGGATGAATCCTTATACATGAGTGAGGTCGCTCACAAAGTGACTGAGCAAGGTGACCGAAGTATGGGGGCATACATAGCACTCAATATGTTACCAGCAGATATGGTGGAAAAAGATAGGCCATATGTACCACAGAGCGAGTATGCATTGCATAAGGCGATGCGTTCTTATGAGACTGTAAGCGACCCCGTGCCGGACCAATTTTATAGTCATCAGGATAAGGTAAAGAGAATAGAAGTGACAGCTGATGGTATCTACTTAATGACACAGGATGATAGGGGAAGTTTAGCACTGTGGGATACCCGAACAGGCGAGAAAATATGGCAGAAAGCAACAGGGGAGTGGGCACTCTATCAAGATAAGTATCTTGTTTATCTAGATAATAGTGAAAAACTTGTGTGCGAAACCTTAGTAGATCAGCAAGTGGTATGGGAGCAGGAGATAGACTTTGGGGCTGTTGCTATGACTATGACGCCAGATAAGACAAAGATTATTCTTCAGGATGAAGAAATTCAAGTTTTTGAAGCCTTAACTGGGAAGAGACTATTCAATAAAGTCATAACAGATGAGAGTACCGTGTTTAGCTCAAACGTTGTGGTAAGTCCAGACGGAAAAAAATTAGGCTGTGTGACGATGGAAGGCGCAGTTTATATCGTAGAACTAGAGGAACAAGGAAAAGTCACATCGGTTCAATTACCTACAGAGAGTTTCTGCGACCTTGATTTTAGCCCAGACAGTTCAAAATTATTATGCAGTGTGCAATATCAAGCGAAGGTCTTGGATGACGCAGGCTATGCTATTGTCTATGATTTAGATGGTAATGCCATCTATCAAAAAGATATCAAGCAATGGGGGTGTCAAGAAGGGCAATTTAGTCCGGTGGATGATGCACTTATCTTACTTGTGAGTGGGCAGATGATGGAACTTATCAATATAGAAACAGGAGAAGTACTTCAGACGTATATAAGTGGCGGATACATTTCAGACGTCATTTGGAGAGATGATGTAATCATGACGGCTAATGATGATGGAACGATTAGGTATTATCTTACCACTAAGTCGGAGGAGTTAGGTTGGAAGAGACAGGAACTGCCTTATGAAATCGACCATATACTCTCGGGTGGAGGTGCGATGTATGTATCTAGCTATGAAAAGAAAGCAGTGGTCAAGCTTGCAGAAGCGAGAGATACGCACTATACCGTACTGGGGGATACTTCTATTAGAGATGGTAGTATGTATGGTTACCATGGTGGTATAAGCGAATCGGGAAAATGGATTGCAAACTATGTAGAAGGAAAACCTTTGCTAGAGTTATGGGATGTGGAGAATAAAAAGATGTGCGAGCTATCTAGCGAACTCCAAACCGCGATTCAAGCAGGAATGACTTGGGGTGCATTCGAGAAAGAAGCTTATTATTTTATCACGGAAAATCAAATGCTATATCGTTTAGCATTAGACGATATGACACTTACGTCCTTGCCATTACCTATGGAGTTAGCATCAGCGAGAATCTATAGTGAAGGTAAGCTCCTAGTAGCAGGGGAGAGGATGTATAGTATTATAGATACTGAGATGATGCAGGTAAAGGAGCAAGTGACCACCGATGCGTATATCGATGAAGCACTCTTAATAGGGGGAACTATTTATACAAGGTCTTATAATGAACTATACCGCATGAGTGAAGGCGGGGCAGAACGAGTAGCTGAAAATGTAGAATCTATTCATGGATATGAGACAAGTAAGCGCCTACTGGTTAGATTTAAGCATAATGTAGTAATCTATGAAGATGATAAAGTAGTGCTTGAGTATAGCACAGGTGACCGTGATACAATGGGGGCAGTACTGATGCCAAAGGCAGATGCATTTCTCTTGCAGTATGATAAAACATATGCAGAAATGGTGTCTATAGAAACTAAAGAATCCCAAGAACTTGAATGTACTATTAAGGATGTTGTTAGAGACGCTGAAATGATAGAAGTAGACAAAGGCATCATCGTCTATACGGAAGAAGGTGGAGCCATCAAATTAGATGGTAGTACCTATGAGGTAGTATTGGAGATTGACCGTGTACTAGATATTAATGCGAAGGGAAGTTTGGTTTATACCTATAACCAACAAATGGATAAACAAAGCGAGCTCTTACTTTATCCTTACTATACGACACAGTCTACCATACAAAGAGCAAAAGATTGGTTAGCGGATCAATACATCGATCCCATGAAGAAAAAGCAACACCATGTAAAATAGGTTCAAATAAAAAGAACTGTCACACTAAAAAAAATGTGATAGTTCTTTTTATTTTTATAGAGACTCATCCAAATCATAAGTTTTATGGAAGATATCTTGGCGAATCACATAAATGTCATGGAGATCATCATGGCGTACAGCCAAGTAGTCGCCTTCTGTGCCAGAGAAGTATTGGGTTTCATCCCAAGCGGTGAAGACTTTGATGTTTTTGGTAAGAGGTTTAGCATAGATTTTGGAGATGCCACTAGCGACGCAGGGTTGGATAAACTTAGCGATCTCTAAGGCTTCACCGGATAGCTTGTGCTTGACGATAGGGGTATAACTGAAGGAGATATCGAAAGCATCATCAGTAGTTATATAGGATTTCTCGAATTTTTCGCGGCGTATGGGCTGTGCTTCACCTTCGATACCGACCATGATATAGACATCAGGAGAGGCTGTGAAGTCTACATCACCCTCAAGTGTACGGATACAAAGAGGCGAACCAGACTCAAAAAGTGTAGTAGAAGGTGTATAACCTACGACCACAGGGCGTTTCACATAGGTACACATATCAGTAATGTCTATATCATAAGTAGTGGCACGGATGATGTCATAGCTTTCGAAGTATTCTCGTGTGATATTGTGGAAGTAAGTCTCGATATTGGTGGAGTGATAGTTCTCTTCGAAGGCCTTGGCACTGATGAAGCCACCGGCTTTATCGATGTGGCCACCACCAGAGCCGATGTGATTTGCCACATAAGAAGCGAATTCGTTCGCCTTTACTTCAGTGGTACAACTACGTACAGAAAACTTAATGCCTTGGGCATTTTCGAAGTACACGATGCAGACGAGGATGCCATTCACTTGGATGGCGAGGTCACTTATAAAACCGAGTACGTTAGGGTCACAAGGCTTTGACTCAAGGACAGCAAATTTATGATTTTTATTGGTAGAGCAACGTATGAGTGTCATGCCAGCGATTTCTAAGTCGCTCATCGCAAGGTTAGAGTTCTTGAGTAAGCGGATGAGAGTGGCATCATAGTGGATGGCATCCAGCATGTCACGGTCTAGTGGGTGACGAAGTTCGGTCAGAAAGTTTGTATCGGTGAAAAGTCCGTAATAAAGAGCGGTAGATACATGAGGATGGGTAGTGAGATCAAAGTCCGTATGACGAAGGAGGTCCCACATAAGTGTGGCGCATGAGCCTAGATTAGGACGGATATCAGAGAGCTCGAAGTAGGAGCCAGTAGGTACATGATGGTCAATCTCAGCAAAGGTCGTAGCATCAAAGAAAGTGACATTCCCACCTTTGACCTGACAATCTACAGTCACTAGAAGTTGGGGCTTTTCAAGTTCTTGAACGTATAAGAGTGGAATGTGAAGATGCTCTAGCATCAGCAAAAGGTTGGGTTTAGCAATTTTAAAGTGGCCCCCATAAATGAGGTGCACATCCTTGCCTTGTGTTTGAAGATAAGTATAGAGTGCAAATCCAGAGCCGATGGCATCAGCATCAGGATTATCATGACATTGAATGATAATCTCATCGTAGTCTAATAATTTATTTAAATCCATATATAATCTCCCCTAAAGCTATTTTCTTTTTATTATAACAGGGACTAAGAATAATATGAATACTGTAAAATAAGAAATAAAAATGTAATAAAATATTAATTTGAATTTTCTTATTATTACATCTATACTAGAAAGAGGTTAAGGATAAGGAGGAAAAGAAATGAGTAAAATGAAGAATAAGGTAACACTTGTAGCGATGGCATGTATGCTAGGAGCAAGTGTACCAACAATGGCACAAGTAAATGGCGGAGGCGTCGATGCAGGTAAAGGGAAGGAATGGGGTAGTCATGTACTTGTTCCTTACGTAGATGTAGAAGATAATAGTCTGCTTACACTCAAAGACCTTACATTAGCAACATCAATCACACGCTACAACTTAGGATTCATGGTAGCAAATAAAGATGGGGAGCTAGTATGGTTAGAAGATCGCATGACAAGAGAATATAAAGACTTAGACAAAAATACAGCGGAAGCACTTAAAGAGCTTCGTACATTAGGTGCAGATGGCAAGGTGAGTTTTGGTGGACCAACAGGTACTGCACTTTATGAAGTAGAAAGTAGTGTGGATGCACTGGTAAAAGCTTACCAAAAAGTCATTGATGTCTATGGGCTTACAGCAGTAGATTTCTACATGTCAGGAAATGATTTTTCAAGTAGAGAGAAAGAAGCGCTTAAGCGTAATATAGATGCAATAGACCGTATTCAAAAGCAAAATCCACAGCTTAATATATGGGTTACTTTTGAGACAGATTATACAGGTATGGATACAGGTGTAAAAGAAAGTATTGCTTATATCGAACAAAAAGATGTGAAGGTAGAAGGCGTTAACTTCGCTATCACTCAATTTAAATCAGCAAATACAAAAGATAGTAAGCATTTAAGTGATGCTACTGAAGTGATTCTTGAAGATACATATAAAGAGATGCAAAAGCTCTTTGTAGATGAAAAAGCAGATGATCTATGGGAGATGATGGGTGTTACTGTTACCATCGGTGAAAATGCATTTGATGAAGTGTTTGAAGTGAAAGATGCAGAAGAAGTGGCACAGTATGCACTTTTAAAAGATATGGGCTATGTAGGGTATCAGTTCGTAGGAGAAGATACTAAAGACAATGCTTATGCAAAAGCATTTGCTAAGCATCTCATTGATAATCAAGCGCCTGAAGCACCAGTAGATGTGAAGCCAGTCTTCGTAAGCTTTGACCAAGTAGTACTTGAGTGGGATGTTGTAAAAGGTACAGAGGTACCAGTAGCGTACCAAGTATACCGTCAAACAGGTAATCAAAAGATGGTAGAATTAGTAGGTAAAGTAACTGACAAGAAGTATGTGGATACACAAGTTGTTCCAGATATGAAGTATACTTACTACATCACAGCACTTGATGAAGCGGGTAATGAATCAGCAGATAGTAAAGCATGTGTGGTGACAACGGAGAAAGATAACTTACCACAAGTAAGTATCAAACCACTTACAGATAAAGATGTGACAACGACAGAGATTACCCTTACATGGGATGCAGTAAAAGACGCTGAGTATTATATCGTATACCGCGATGGTAAGAAAGTAACAGAGACAAAAGAAACTACCTACACAGATAAAGACTTAACACCAGATACCACATACTACTATGTGGTGGAAGCTATCGATGAAGATGATGATCTAATCGCCATCAGCAAAACATTCAAAGCAACCACAGATAAAGCAAACGATACAGAAAAACCAGTCGATCCATCACAAGGAGCATATAAGGGACACTGGCGTGCAGGTGGAAGCTACCAAGTAGGTGACATTGTGAAGTATCAAAATGCATACTATATCTGTACACAAGCACATCAGTCAGTAGGGAACTGGCAACCATCTAATGTACCAGCGATTTGGAACCGTGTACCTGGCGAAGCTGAAGATATCGGAAGTATCGTAGGTGATAAGGATAAAGATGCAGACAAAGATAAGGACAAAGACAAAGATAAAGATAAAGATAAAGATAAGTTAGATGATTTACTTAACGCAAATGGTAAGCCATGGGCGGTACAAGTAGCGTATAAGGTAGGAGACTTTGTATCTTATAAAGGTAAGTGGTACACATGTATTCAAGCCCATACAGCACATGCTGCAAACTGGACACCAGATATAGAAGCATCTTTATGGGGCTTGTTTGAAGGTGATGCAGAGGATTTAGGATTCTTCGGTATAAAGTAAGACATTGAGAGAAGGCACCCATGGGGTGCTTTTTCTTTTTATCAAACTTAAATAATGGTATACTAAACTAAAAGCATACAAAGGAGGCGTATGATGAAGTATATTTTACTTTATTTGGGGATTCTAAATCTGATGGGATTTTTGAGCATGTATAGTGATAAGAAGCGTGCAAAATTAAAGCAATACCGCATTCCAGAGGCCACATTG
>JBOGBZ010000222.1:0-1669 GCA_051656485.1 Cellulosilyticaceae bacterium | reverse complement strand
GGTGCAAGGCCACCACCTTTCTTCAGTAAGAGTGGCTTTGGTATGATTGCTGTCTTAGCACTTTCCTTATCTGTCGTATAGCGTAGTGTGGTAAAGAATCCAGTATTCCCTTCAATCTCATACTCCTTCTCTCCAAACACGCCACCAAATAACTTGCCTTTAAGGCTAGCCTCATTCCAATCCCACGCATAACCTGCATTACTCTTTTCGATGTGGTGAATGAATGTCTTAAAGCTCTTTTTTAACTTCTCATCTTTTTCATCCCCATTATCCTTAGGACAATTCAAGCGATAAGATCCCTTCCACTTCTTCGTACCACTTTGCTTTTCATATTGCATTCTGTAGAAGTTCTTGTGCTCTCCTTCCTCAATATCAAAGTTAATTACCAGCACACTGCCCCAGCTATACACTTCCTCTTTAGCCTCTAAGATTCTACATACATAACCTCCTACTGGTAGCTTTCTTTTCTCACCCATTACTTGTGTGTTATCATATCCATTCCATTTTTTCATCTCTAAATCTCTCCTTTAACTAATAGTTCTCTTAATGTGTAAATCAATGTTTTATATATAAAATCTCCACTATATGCACTGTCTTTTAGAAAGGTAATCCGTAGCTTATACCTTGCCTCAAAGGCCTTAAGTGTTGCTATGAATGACTTAGGCAAATACTTTGTATTATAGTTGTGCTGCACGATGTCCTGATAACAGGCATTCTCTATAAGGAGATGTAGACAATTCTTCCCTCTTAGGAACTCCTTCTCTATGCGTTCCCTGCCTTGAGTTAGATTGCCACTCAGTTCGTTCAAGTTTGCCTTACGTTCTATAGCACATATGTCTTGTAGATAGAACGGTCTCTGCCAGTGTGGTAGCTGAACCTTCAGAGTGTAGTCCCCAAAGTCCAATTTCTCACTTACATACTTAATCTTATGGGCATCAAAGTACTCTATGATGTGGCTACACTTCTGTTCCCTCGTATCAATCACCACAATAGCCTCCTTAAGGATTTCTTTGATTTCCCCATCTGTATACCTAAACATCCTAAAACTCCTCTAGAACACTTAATACAGGGACTATATCGTTATCTATCTCATCTTCCTCAAACGCTCCAAAAGGTGTCTTTGCTGTGGAATTATTGCTGTGTGTCTCAAAGATATATCTCCCATCCTTGCACTTGGCCAATAACACTATATTGAACTTTGATTCAGGCACCAGCTTATTTAGTTTCTTCCCTGACGTTTTCATCCGAGTCCACATATAACCATCCTCAGTGCGTTCCGTTTCACTATGAGCTGTGTAGATAATGGTCAGGTCATCCCTAAGATCAGCGACCACGTCTAAGATGTTGTAAATATAGGCAGCCAAATCAAGCCACTTGTCAAAGTTCTTCTCTCTAGATCGTCGCATCTCTTCACCTACCATGATTCCGTTCAACGTGTCCACCACAATATACTTAATCTTACTCTTCTCACTAATCCCTTTCATAAGAGCTAATACCTTATTAGGATCATCCGTAGCCATATAGTTCTTATTCTGGCTGTTGTATTGCTGCCTAAAGCCTCGCCAAGCGCTCCCCTTCTTGTCAGCATCGATATAATAGGTTTCCTGTGGATTTAAGTTCCTAAGTGATGTGGTCTTTCCTGCACCTGATTCTCCAATAATACAAATTG
>JBOGBZ010000221.1:0-1959 GCA_051656485.1 Cellulosilyticaceae bacterium | reverse complement strand
TAATTTTCCCTGATCCTGCGATGCTCACTCGGTCAAACTCTCCCCCTGGATAACTCCCTGACCCATTTATGTTTAAGTTTCTTTTTTGATTTTCCATTTTACAGCACTCCTTTATCATTTTCAGATTATAAAATTATTTTAACGCAACAATGTTTCATTGTCAATAAACAAATGCAACATTGTTTCATGATTAGGCAAAAAAAATCTATCTTAGTAGCCTTTGTAACTTGCTAAACTAAGATAGATTCTTCTATTATGCATTGTTTTCTTGTTCTTTTGCCTTCATTTCTCTTTTCTTCTTAGTCATAAGACCACCGATACGCCCAGTCTCTTTTGGTGTAAGGTTCTTCCAGCCACCTTCTTGGATTTTATCAAGAAGGCCTAGCTCCTCTGCAATCTCTAACTTCATCTGTTGGTCTGGTGATAAGGCGTTAAATAACTTCTCTTTGGTTTCTTTATTACTCATTTGTATTCCTTCTTTCCATAAGTTTCATATTTAAGTATGTATCCTTTAGGAAGAATTTATACACCTACCCCCTTAAAATAATTTAAACTTCTTTATTGTCACACTTTTTATAGCATTCATCATACTATAAAACGAAATAATTTTTTATTTTATTTCGTTAAATATTGACTTATGTTTTCCAAAATGCTATGATGATTGCAAATTCAATAGCTTTAAACCACGTAGAGGTGCGAGACTTATAAGTATATATCATGATTTTTACAAGAAAATGTGATTGATATAGAAAGGGAGAATCGCCGAAGATGTATGCTACTTGTAGAGCTTACTTCTGGGGGTATAGTGAATAACTATATCACTGTCATCTTAGTTACTAAGATGGTGTGCTACTGTGTCTATATTGTATGCTTAACATACTTTATGATGTTCCCACAGTCAGCTTCTACGTAGCTGGCTTTTTTTGTTTTTATTTAAGCCAGTGTACGCACAAGACTGTGTTGAATACTATATACTAGGTAGACTTTCTATTGATTTTTTTCTTATAGTTTCCAACACATTGGTTGAAGCTTAATCTTTAACAAAATTTATTATACTGAGAGGATTGATAGAAATGGCTATTTTTGAAGGCGCTGGTGTCGCAATTGTCACACCATTTTATGAAAATGGAGATATTGATTTTGAAAGACTTGAACAACTTATTGATTATCAAATAGATCATAGTACAGATGCTATCATTATCTGTGGTACCACAGGTGAAGCATCTACCATGACAGATGATGAACATTTAGAATGTATCCGCGTAGCTGTGGATCGTACAAAAGGTCGTGTACCTGTAATCGCAGGTACCGGTAGCAATGATACACGTCATGGTATCCAACTCACCAAACGTGCAAAAACGCTTGGAGCAGATGCTAGCTTACAAGTAACTCCTTACTACAACAAAGCAACTCAGGAAGGCCTTATCCAGCACTTTAAGGCTATCGGTGAAGGCAGTGACCTTCCTATGATTTTATATAACGTACCAAGCCGTACAGGTCTTAACATTACACCTGCTACAGCTTATGAACTTTCAAAACTTGACTATGTGGTAGGTATCAAAGAAGCAAGTGGTAATATGTCTCAGGTCGCTCAGATTGTTCACCTTTGTGGTGATGCACTTCCTATCTACTCTGGTAATGACGACCAAATCATTCCTGTACTTTCTCTTGGCGGTAAAGGGGTTATCTCTGTACTTTCAAACATCGCCCCTCAGGAAACACATGATATCGTAGACCTTTACCTAAAAGGTGATACTGCATCTGCATTAAAGCTTCAACTTGATCTACTCCCTGTCATCGATGCACTTTTCTGCGAAGTTAATCCTATCCCAGTAAAAGCTGCTATGAACATTATGGGCTTTGAGGCAGGTCCTTGCCGACTTCCTCTCACCAATCTATCTGCTGCAAATACTGCAAAGCTAAAAGAACTCCTTTTACAAGCTAGACTTTTAGGTTAAT
>JBOGBZ010000220.1:0-2372 GCA_051656485.1 Cellulosilyticaceae bacterium | reverse complement strand
GCGACCCGCGTACGATGCTTCCTAAGTTGAAGATGCTAGAAGAAGAGGAGCCTGAACTTCACATTGTATGGGATGAGGCATTGCAAGAAATACAAGCACAGCTTATGGGAGAAGTGCAAATTGAGATTCTCCAGAGTCTTATACAGGAACGATTCGGCATAGAAGTTAGCTTTGATGCAGGAACCATCCTTTATAAAGAAACAATTGCACATACCGTGGAAGGTGTAGGCCACTTTGAGCCTTTGAGACACTATGCGGAAGTCCATTTGCTTCTAGAACCCGGCGAAGTGGGAAGTGGACTTCAGTTGGCACTAGGATGTAGTGAAGATGAACTGGAGAAAAATTGGCAACGTCTGGTCCTTAGTCATTTAGGTGAAAAACCTCATAAAGGTGTACTTACAGGTTCGGCTATTACCGATATAAAAATAACCCTTGTAGCAGGGCGTGCCCATAAGAAGCATACAGAAGGGGGCGACTTTAGAGAAGCCACTTTCCGTGCTGTGAGACAAGGCTTAAAAGAAGCAAAGTCTATTTTGCTAGAGCCTTACTACACTTTCCAGCTGGAACTTCCGGAAAAAATGGTAGGACGAGCGATGACGGATGTGGAACAAATGCGAGGTACATGTGAGATCGCACAGACCGATGGCGAGATGGCAGTTGTAATAGGAAGTGCACCTGTTGCCACCATGCGTAACTATCATAATGATGTGATAGCTTATACAAAAGGCGAAGGCAGATTATTTTGTAGTCTTAAAGGCTACGAGCCATGTCACAATGCAGAGGAGGTCATCGCACATAGAGCCTATGATTCAGAGCGAGATATAGAAAATCCTACTGGATCTGTTTTCTGTGCCCATGGTACGGGATTCCTAGTAGCGTGGGATCAAGTGAAAGACTATATGCACATAGAAAGCTACTTGAAGTCTTCGAAAGGAACTGAGTGGGAAGAAGAAAGTAATCAACCCTTTTATTATGAAGAAGAAGAGCGTATAGGCCTTGAAGAGATTGACCAGATTTTGAATAAGACGTTTTATGCCAATCAAGGTGAGAAATCTGCATGGCGCAAGAAAAAAGTAAGTGCAGAGAGTTATTTTAGACCGATGCATACAATGGCTAGAAGTTATGAAAAGAAAGAGTCATATCTATTAGTCGATGGCTACAATATTATTTTTGCATGGGAAGATTTAAGCGTTATTGCAGAAGATAATATTGAAGGAGCACGCATTAAACTTCAAGAACAACTAAGTAATTATCAAGGCATACGTAAGTGTAAGATTATCGTTGTCTATGATGCATATCGTGTGAAGGGGCATTATACAGAGATGCTGGATTATCTTAATATTCATGTGGTGTATACAAAAGAAGCGGAGACAGCAGACCATTATATCGAGAAATTTGTGCATGATCATTATGGGAAGTATGATGTGACTGTTGCTACTTCAGATGGACTCGAGCAGATTATTATTCGAGGTAAAGGAAGTCATCTTTTATCAGCACGTGAATTAAAAGAAGAGATGGAACGCATGAATACGCAGGTTATGGAGGACTATAAAGCCAAGTGCGCGATACAAAGTAATCGTCTAGAGGAGCATTTGTCGGATGAACATCGGGCGCTATTTGAAAAGCTACGCCAACAAAAAGATGAGTCGTTTATAAAGGATTAAACAGAATAGGGATAGGACGAATTATATGGGACATAAGATGAACTAGAGGTGGTAAGATGACGTATAAAACCCATATGATAGGTGGCATTGCATTGGCGAGTGTTGTACACATGACAACATTACAAATGACAGAGATGCAGATGATAGGATACTATGGTGCTACTTTGGTAGGAGCGCTGCTGCCGGATATTGACCATCCGAAAAGTCTTATTAGCAAATATACGTTGGGCCTGCATTACTTATTTAAAAAATGCAAGCACCGGGGTTTTACCCATACGTTATTAGCGGTAGGATTGTTGATGGTAGGACTACAAGTAGCATTTGGAATGACGCCTCTTGTAGGGGGATTAGGTATAGGGTACCTTTCCCATCTGTTCTTAGATGCGCTTAATCCAAGAGGTGTTCCATTAGGCTATCCTCTTACGAAGAAGCATTTGAACATTACAAAGATAACGACAGATAGTAATGGTGAGTATATGGTACTAGGTATGCTTGTTATGGTAGCTGGTTACTGTATCTATCACATTTTAACTTAAAAAGATAGGTATAAGCGTTTTAGAGAGCTTATACCTATCTTTTTTTGTAAAAGTAAAAAATAGACAGATAAAAAATTTTTTTATAAAAGATGCACAAATAAAAAACTATAAATTCTACTCTGAAAATATTGTATAGTATTTGTAAACTTTAAAGTTATTATAAGTTAGAATT
>JBOGBZ010000219.1:0-2283 GCA_051656485.1 Cellulosilyticaceae bacterium | reverse complement strand
TTTGCATCAGGGACTTACCAAAATGCCAATATTGCCATCGAGCAATTTAAGGAAGAATATCCAGAGGCAAAAGATATGACCATCTTTGTGCCAGATTCAAAGACTTATTCACTAGGTTATGGGATGTGCTTAGTAGAAGCTGCTAAACGCTATGAGGCAGGCAGTGGCTTTGAAGACATCATAAACTTTGTGAAAGGTTGGATCAGTGAGATAGAAGTATATTTCTGTATGCATACACTGGAGTTTGCGAGAAAATCAGGAAGACTAGGTGGCTTAGCAGCAGTAGTAGGCGATGTGCTAGGGATTAAGCCTATTATGTGTGTGAAGGATGGAAAACCTTCAGTCTATAAGAAGATAAGGGGCAAAAAAGCAATCGTACGTGAACTACACAAGCTAGCAGAAGAACGTATGAATGAAGGTTCTATTTATGCAGTTTTACAAGGGGATACCGAAGAGGAAGCCAGAGAGCTCTATGATATGGTGCAGGCTTCAGCAGGATACGATTCTTTTGGTGTCTTTTATTCAGGGCCAGCAGTTACGATTAATAGTGGGCCAGAAATTGTAGGTATTGGTTTTAGAAGTTCTAAGGCATAAATAAAAGGCTACTCAGCGGGAGTAGCCTTTTTGTTATTTCTTAGGTAAAGCATTAGCAAAGCTTACACCAAATTCGGTAGCAGATGCTAAATCTTCTTCAGATGGTTTGAAGCAAACATTGAAAGGTTCAAGAGGTGTCTTAAACTTAAGCTGCTTGTAGCGTTCGCTAATATGCTTAGTAGCTTCACCACTCCAGCCATAGCTACCAAAGCAAGCCGCATACTTACCATTATGAATGATAGGGTTAAGGCTTATGAGGATTTGCCAGATTTGAGGTAGTGTATCAGCTAGGATAGTAGAAGAACCTAAGATAAGGCCATCACATGTCCCAATTTTTTCAAGAACTGCATCCATAGAAGCATAAGAAAGGTCGTGCAAGGACACCTTTGCATCAGGAAGAGCCTTACTTACGCCAGTAGCGATAGCTTCAGCTAGCTCTTTTGTATACCCATAAGCTGAAACATAAGGAATAACAATTGAGGTAATTGAAGACTCTATAGGAGTAGACCATTCTTGATAGTAATTTTTAAAAGTTTCAATATTTGATTTATCCAACACAAGTCCATGACTAGGACAGATAAAATCGAGTTCTAATGATGCTATTTTCTGAAGAGCCTTAAGCACATAAGGTTTAAAAGGCCCCATAATCATATTGTAATAATACTGGAAAGCATCTAAGTAATCTTCTTTGGCTTCAGTAGTCAAGTCACTCTGGAATAAAGTATCACAACAGTAATGTGCACCGAAAGAATCACAAGTAATAAGTGTACGATCTTCTTGAATATAAGAATAAATCGTATCTGGCCAATGAAGAAAAGGTACGCTAAAAAATTGAATCGTTTTATCGCCTAGAGAAAGTGTATCACCATCTTTTACAACGAGTGAATTAAAAGTTGTATTCGTAATAGAACGGAGATATTTGATGGCAAGATTAGAGCCTACAATTGTTACATTAGGTAATAACTTTAAAAGTTTACTAATAGCGCCGCTATGGTCAGGTTCTGTGTGATTAACGATAATATAATCGATTCTGTCAAGGGATGTTTCAGAACAGATGCCTTGAATATAGCTGTCACAGAATTTATCCTTTGCCGTCTCGAAAAGTGCAGTTTTTTCAGAGCCTTTAAGAAGATAAGAATTATATGTTGTCCCGTATTGGGTCTCCATGACAATGTCAAAGATACGTAGATGTGGATCTTGTACACCGACCCATGTAAGAGAAGGTGTAATAGCGTGCGAAATACTCATAGGGTTCACTCCTTATAGTGTTTTAAGAAAAAAGATATCTACTAAAATTATAACTAATGGATAATAATTGTCAACTAATATAGTGGGAGAATGGTATTTTTTGAAATTTTTTATAAAAATACATCAGGAAGTAAGTCAGTCTTATTGAATGTTTTACTAAAGTATACTAAAATATAGGAGGAAGTATACTAAAAATACTAGCTTTTACAACTTAAGTATGCTAAAATTTATGTCAAGTAATAATAATTATTATCTGTCACTCGAAGTGAACTTAACGTAACTAAAAGAAGTATAGACTAGAATAAACCAAATTTTTTAGGAGGAACTCAAGATGGCAAAAAAAATGATGACAATTGATGGAAATACTGCGGCGTCTTATGTGGCATATGCATTTACAGATGTAGCGGCTATCTATCCTATTACACCATCATCAAACATGGC
>JBOGBZ010000218.1:0-34050 GCA_051656485.1 Cellulosilyticaceae bacterium | reverse complement strand
AAATGCCTTACTGGTCCTTTATAAGCTGGTCCACGCTTCTCATTATGCTCGAAGCCAAAGACGCGTATCGCTGTATGTGGGCAGTAATTGTAGCATCTCATACATTGTATACACTTGTTGTAAGTGATATTCCCATTTGGTGTGATGGTGATATTGTCCACAGGGCATATACGCTCACAGTAGCCACAGTGTGTACACTTAGGACTAAAGCTAATCATGTGCTTCGCTTTGTCTGAAAGCTTACGGTAAGGTATACGCTGCACACTTCCTAGTGCTTTTGCAGCTTTATTAAACCCTACAACCCCTGGGATGTCTTCTAATATATAATAAACAAACTTCTCTATACGCATATCTGCTTTTTTGAGTAATTGATTTTGCTGCTTCGGTGTGTATTTATAAGATAGCGGTGAGACTGATGCCGTGATATTGTTTGGCATGGCAATGTGCATGCTATAACGTATATCGACCCCTGTGTGTGCTAAAAACTCTGTAGCCACACGACTTCCATCTCCTGAAAAACTCTCTTGTGTACAAAATACAAAACTTTTCTTGCCTGTATGTACCCCTAGTTTTTCCATAAAGTCTTTCATAATGGTTGGGATATCTGAACAATAGATAGGATAACCAAAGCCTACTATATCACTGACCTGTATAAGTTTATCTGCTTCTTCTGCGGTGAGCTTCTCTATAGAAACTGTACGTACTTTCATTTCTGCTTCTCTTAGCTTTTGTCCTATCTTTTTAGATACCCACCAAGTATTTCCTGTTCCTGAAAAATAAAAGATAACTGCCTTTTTCACACATTTCCTCCTTTGTCCAGCTAAGTTGTTTATTTTTTAACCTATTAAGACTAGCATACCCATATATTGGATAAGTTTCAAGAAGTAAAAGTGATAAATTTTTAAATTTATTTATATAGCTTACCTTTTTTCTTTAAATAAAGGTAAACACTGAACAATACGATACCTTTTAAGACACTACTAATAGTGATACTCCACCATACCCCATCGATTCCTAGTACCTCTGGTCTAGAGAGTATCATAGCCATCGGTATACGTGCGCCTGTAAGGATAATACTTAAAATAGATGGGATATATGTTCTACCAAGTCCATTAAAGAGACCTGTCGTTGTAATTTCAATACACATAAAAATCTGTGAGTAACCAAGAATCGCTAGGTATACCACGCCACCTTCTATAGCCTCAGCTTCTGGAAGAAATACTGAGAAGACTGGTCTACCAAAGCATACGAGTAAAACAGTAGCAAACGCTCCGATAGCAAGGGCCAGTAGCATACTCATCTTGAAGCCTTTCTCGATACGCTCTTTTTGGTCTGCTCCGTAGTTTTGACCTACAAAGGTACCTAGTGCAGTAGAAAGTCCGCCTGCTGTCATCCATGAGATGGCTTCGATCTGTGAACCTACTTTTTGAACTGCTATCGGTACAGGACCCCATACTGCAACGATACGGCCAATAACCATTGAAAACATGGTGAATAATGCACTTTGTACAGCTGCTGGGAACCCTATAAGGCAGATCTCCTTAATACTTGTAAAGTCTGGTCTTTGGAAAACATTAATCGTTAAATAACTTAACTTACGCTTTAGCATCACCACAATAAAGCAGATACACACAACAATCTGTGCGGCTACAGTGGCAAGTGCTGCGCCTAATACCCCTAGTGCTGGTATGCCGAAGCCTCCGAGTATAAGTAGTGGATCAAATAGCATATTAAATACAAGGCCTATGGTATTGATAACAAATGGCGTCTTGCTGTCACCCATTCCATTAAAGATAGCTGTAAAGACCGGATTAATAAAGTAAAATACCATGCCTAGTGCCATCACATCAAGGTACGTCTTTGCCATACCCACCATTTCCACATCATCTAATCTAAAAAAGCCGATAAGTCCTTTACCGCATACTAGCAAGAAGATACCATAAAGTACTGCTAGTACCACATTAATTTGTAAAGCACTTAAGACATAAGCCTTGGTACCTTTAAAGTCTTCGCGTCCAATGCTTTGGGCTACTTTTATTTCTGCCCCTATCTTTGAAATAATAACAAATGCCATGGCAAGCCACGTGAAGAAACCCGCTGTTCCAACTGCTGCTACAGCATTACTTCCTACTCTTCCTATCCAGATCATATCTGTCATGTTGTAGGCCATCTGTATAAAAGAAGTTCCCATAATAGGTAACGATAACGCTACTAACTTCTCTATGATCGGCCCTTTTGTCAAGTCAATCCTTCTGTCCATTGTCGTCCTCTTTCTTTGTTAGTTCTCTTATAGGTTTTCATACAAAAAATAGAGGCAGTTTAGCTTCTCTTGCTAAACCACCCCTATTTTTTTGGTTGAAATGGAAACCTATATAAATATAGATAAACATATTATACTTATAATTGGGTATAAAATCTAGTCCTAATCTAAAATTTCTTTAGAATTTTTTGAAAAGCTGTCCCAATAGGTACTTTTTTCATTTCTTTTTTCGTCAAGAACTTGCCTTCTTCTGACATAATCTGTGCTACTCTAGCTTGATTTTCCTCATTAATCTCAACGATTACAGGTTCCATAAGCCATGTACGGTGGGTAAATACATGCTTCACTGTATCCAGTGTGTTACCATAAATGCCTGCTGCTTTAAGTGCTTGCCACTGCTCCACTGTCAGAAGGGGGATTCCCCACATATTGGCAAGCAGACCTTCTTCTGGTCTTTTCTCCATATAGTAGCTCTCACCTTTTTGTAGAACGATAGCACTATACGTATCCGGTACTACCTTCTGCTTCTTCGTCTTCACAGGATACTCTGTCACCACGCCTTCTTCATAAGCCATACATAAGCTTTGCACAGGGCATCCTTCACACTTAGGGTTTTGTGGTGTACAGACAGTCGCTCCAAGCTCCATCAGTGCTTGATTAAAGCGATTCGGGTCATGTGGCATCAGCTCCATGACTTTCTCTTCAAATACTTTTCGGCTTTTGGCTATGGCGATATCGTCTTCGATTAGAAACTGCCGTGCCAGTATACGCATGACATTGCCATCTACAGCTGGTAGTGGTATGCCAAAAGCAATACTCATGACTGCTCCTAGTGTATAGGGTCCTATGCCAGGTATAGCCTTTGCATCCTTTGGCTCATGTGGAAATACACCCCCAAAGGCGTCACGTATAAGCTGTGCCCCTTTGTGCAAGTTATTGGCACGTCTGTAGTAACCTAGCCCTTGCCAATACGTATACACTTCTTCTTGGGTGGCATCTGCAAGACTTGTAGCCGTAGGGAATCTTTCTATAAAACGTTCATAATAAGGAATAACAGTCGCTACCTGCGTCTGCTGAAGCATCACTTCAGATACCCAAATACAGTACGGATCGCGTGTCTTACGCCAAGGCATCTCTCTTTTATTTTCGTCAAACCATTCTAGTAATAATTGTCCATACTTCACGCCATGTCTCCTTCATCTCTTCATTGTATGTATCCAGTATAACAGAGTTCTACCCCTACTTCACACTGGAAATATTGGCAATAGTAAGGGCTTTTGTGTAGAGCTCCTGCATGATCTCATCTATATTATCCACTTGTTCGTCTACTACCCTTTCTCCTCTAATAAGTGGCTTTGCAAAATGCAGCACCCACTCATGAGGACACTCAGTTCGCAAGTGCACCTCTTCTTCTAGTAAGTAGACTGGCCCACCTATCTCCAATTCCTCAAAAGCCTCTACATAGAAACTTTCACCTTCATAGTCTTTGTAATCTTGCTGATAGTAGCTCACCATATACAAAAAGGCAAGCTGACGTCTAAGAGTGCTGTCTAACCCTTCCCACGTCCCCTTCATCAGCATATCTACATCTAAGTACGCTTCTTCTAGAAAAGTACAAAAAGCTTCTTCATGTGCTTCGTTTATAAACATCCTATCAACTCCCCTAGTACTTTCTCGATAAGTACACCCTCTTTAGGGTCTGTACCTGCTTCCTTAGTCACCTCTACTGCCTTCTTCACAAACTGTGCTGCATGCTCTACTGCATCAGATAATCCCATCCCTTTGATCAGTCCACCTACAAGCACACTGGCAAAAGCATCGCCTGTCCCTGGGTAGTGCATAGGAATCTCTTCATATGGCATCATGTCCACTTGGTTACGTGCCTTATCGTAAGCCACATTTACTTTCTTACCGCCTGCCATGCGTATACCTTTCATGACCACCTGCTTTAGCCCAAGCTCTCCTAGTCTTGCTGCTAACGCTCTAATCTGTGCTTCATCTAATGCCTCTTCTGTATAAGGTAGGCCTAAAAGGAAGTACAATTCTGTAAGGTTGGGTGTCACTATATCCGCTACTGCCACAAGCTCCCTCATTCGCCCCTGCATATAAGGTGTAAACTTACTGTAAAGCTTACCACCATCTCCCATTACAGGGTCTACTAAAGTAAATGTCTTCTCTCCTTTAAAAGCCTTGAAAAGATGCATCACTTGATTAATCTGCTCTTCGTCTCCTAGATACCCACTATAAAGGGCATCAAACTGAAGCCCCAACGCCTGCCAATGCGCAATATAGCCATCCAGCATCGGTGTCAAGTCTTCATACACAGGCTTACCAAATCCCCCTGTATGGGTACTCAGCACAACAGTTGGTATGGGGCATACTTGTACACCCATGGCTGAGAGCAGTGGAATCGCTACTGTTAATGAACATCTCCCATAGCCTGATAAGTCTTGAATTGTCGCTACCTTTGGTACTCTATATGTCATACGTCACGCCTCTTTCTTTACTCATTCATTCTTTATGTTCTATTTTACAAGCAAACCTACACTTTGTCATGTCCTGTCCAAAATTTATCTCGCCTCATTCAGCACTAGATATACTTTATACATTTCTAAATATTGAATAAATTTAAATTTGTGCTATACTTATCAAAAAACAAAAAGGAGTTAAACCTATGCCATACACAGAAATTTCAATGCCTAAAGATTTTATGACATCACAAGAAACAGCTTCTCTAGCAACAAAACTAACAAAGATACTTATCGAATCAGAAGGCCTACAAGACAATCCCATCTCCCGTTCCATTGCTTTATTGGATATCAAAACATTTGAGAGTCTATACATTGGCGGCGAACTTGGTAATCAAGATAAAGTTATCGTTAAAATTTACGGCTTTGCAAACGCTTTTGATGAAGAAACTAAAAAGAAATTATTCGCAGACATCACTCAAGCTTTTATGTCTGTCAGCGAGCCTACACAATTACAAAATGGAAGAAATATCTGGTGTATAGCCATCCCTTTGGGAAATAGTGATTTTGGTGTTGGTGGCATCCCTATAACACTAGACATTACCAAACAACTTGTCTCATCTTATAAAGGATAAATCTATTGTATTAGAAAGGAGTCTTATGAATCTTAACGTTAGAGCAATATTAGATAATGAAAAAGGTGAATTAGTTAGAAATGGCCGAAAATGCTTTTCTCTTACAGAAGGTATGTTTCTATCAAAACCTAAAAAAGGGCTTGTGGTAGAAGTAGATGGCGAAGTTGTCGGTGCAGTATTCTTAAAAATCATTACTCACAAAACGACAAAAATAGGCTATGTGGATTATATTTTTATTTATCCTAAGTTTAGAGGTTGTGGCGCTGCAAAGCTCCTTTATAAAAGTGCTATCCAAGCTTTAAAAGATGAAGGATGCACCATCAATACGGGCGTGGTCGTCGATGACAATGCCAAAAGCTTTATGCGTTTTGAAGCTGAGGGATTGTATCGTACGTCTTCTTTAGATCTTTTAAAATCTGTTGGATTAACTGGTCTTATCAAATTGAATTTCTTGGAGTCTGGTCTTGGATTCGGCAACTCAAGTGCAATCTATACAGATATCCCTGCAACAAAAAGACCTGTAGCTTTCTCTTTTGCACTGCTATTGGTTGTCAATGCATTTCTCCTCTGCCTCTCTAAACTTCTTAACGTTGCAAGTATAGGCGAATTTATCAATTCGTTAATCATCATTCCCGCTGGTCTATGTGTATTTCTGATAGGTGTTCTAGGTAGCAAACTCGGTTCAAAAATAGCCGGTGGCAACTGGGTTTTCCATATCCCACAAGGTGGTATCTTGACATCTCTTATTATTGCACTATTAGGTGGCTTCTTTCCTATGCGGGCGGACTTTTATCCGAAAAAATATGATTCTTCTAAGAGCTGCACACGCGGTCTTGCCATCACAGCACTCATCGAATGGAGTACAATCCTAATTATCAATGTGGCAAGTATTCTCACCCCCAGTCCATCGCCCTTCTTACACTCTTTTTATTACATAGGCTGGGTTTATTTTGTTTTTCATGTGATTCCCATCTATCCTTTTAGTTCTTTTGGATTTAGAAGAGTTTGGGATTACAACAAAGTGCTCTGCTTCATAATGATGGCAGCAAGTATTCTTGTTATTATCTTAAATTAGTGATACCCTCAAGGACTATTTCGTTATAATTATTAAAATTATTTTTTAAGGAATGATGTTATGAAACATTTAGCAAATAGTATGACCTTCCTACGTTTTGTGTGTGCTTTTCTTATTTTATTTACAAAGCCTTTCTCTTTATTCTTTTGGGTGCTTTACATACTTTGTGGCCTAACTGATGTTTTGGATGGTGCCATAGCTAGAAGACTTCACATTGAGAGTGCACTAGGTGCAAAGTTAGATAGTATGGCTGATATGATGTGTATCTTTGTCCTCATGTTTGTGCTACTTCCTATTCTATATATGCCTACATGGATGTGGTTTTGTATCGCTGCCATTGTATGTATTCGTATCACATCCTATATTATAGGCTTCATCAAATATCATACCTTTGCGTCTTTACATACTTATCTCAATAAAGCTACAGGGTTATTACTGTTTATAACACCTGTCTTATACGTCATATGTGGCATGCACGTTACCTCACTCCTATTAGGCCTCACTGCACTCCTCTCAGCCTTAGAAGAACTAGGCATTATCCTCCTCTCCAAAAATCTCGACACAAATTGCAAAGGACTTTTCACCCTCCCTAAGTAACTCTAACGAAGATTCCCAATACAGGAACTCGCTGAGCACACTAGCCTTGGACAGGGTGCTACACATCTCCAGCTTCGTGTCCGTCTTCTAAGAAAGGACTCGCCAAGTATAAACCTAAGGTCTGGGAGTCACACCTCTCCAGTTACGTGTCCGTCTTTTAAGAGGCCTCGTTGAGCACACTAGCCTTGGACAGGGTGCTACACATCTCCATCTTCGTGTCCGTCTTCTAAGAACTGCTAAGCTCGTTCATCTCATAACGTCGCGAACTCGCTATGCTCGGGCACACTCCTAAGTGCATTCGATTCTCTTCTCTAAGCAGTTCTAAAGAAGACTTCCAATGAAGCTTCCGCTGTGTGCACCCTGTCCCTCTCCATGTTGTACTATCCGCTCGTTGTGGACTCAACAACTCCTCCTATGGCTCTATTGGTGTTGCCTAGGTCTAAAAGGGAGGTGCATACTTGGAAGAAAACATTGGAGGCATTTCGTTAAAAGCTCTTAGTGGATTTTCTGTAATGGTTTTAGCGCTACTGTTTGACCGTAGGGAGTTTAGCGCGTTATGAAAGAAAATGCACTTAGAGCTTTAGAAATGACGACTGCTTTTCTGGAAAGTATACACCTCCCAATTGGCTATAAAACCCACTTCTTTTATAAACCCAAAGAGGCAAGTTCATTCAACCGGACTTGCCTCTTTTCGTTCCCTACCTATTTAATAATCTTATAGTAAGCTCTACTTGTCATGATATAACTGATGCTATAAATCACCGCAAAGCAAGCTACAACCCCATAACTAGACCACAAAATCATCTGGTGATTATAAATCCAAAGCACTGTTAGCAAACCCTCAATTACTTGAAGTGCTACAAATGTATGTGTCACTGCTACAACAAGTGGTAAGAAGAATACCATCAGAATCTGCTTTCTAATTGTTTTGTTAACTTCCTCATCACTCATCCCCACTTGCTTAAGCACTTTGTAATTTTTCTGATCCTCATAGCCTTCTGATACTTGTTTGTAGTACATGATAAGTAGCATACATACAGTGAAGATGACCCCAAAGAATAAACCTAGGAAAAGTAATCCTCCCATCATAGCATCGTTAATTTGCTCAAATAAAATGCCATCACGTCTAGAATGTGAGATCATTACACTTTCACTAAGCGCCTTCGTAAAGGCCTCTCTATCTTTTTGTTCACCTACTACATCAAATCGCACAGTATACTTTTGTTTATCATCCTTGAATTGCTCCATCGCTTGTGCAGTAGCTTCTACTTGTTGTTGTGTTGGTAGCACCACGTAGTAAATATGCCCCATTGTATTCTTATCATCTTTTGATTCAAACTTTAGGCTCTGCAACTCTTCTTTCACCTTATAAGTAGTCTCTCCAAGCTGTAATATCTCATATCCAAAATCTGTGGCGCTGCTAAACACGAGTGCTTCATCTGCTTCTAGTACAACATTTCTGCCTTCTACTACATTGTACTCCTCCACATTCATCACACGGATACCATAGGCATTAGATGCATAAGGTGTATCCTTATTGATTACAAAAGCATTCTCTTCTTGTAGAACGTTTAGTCCTTGATAATGGAATTGAATCTTATCTTGTATAACGACATGCTGACTGTCTGCTATCTCTTGAATCTTGCTTTCAAACGCTTTTGCGCCTTCAAACTGTGGTTTTTCAAAGGTATACTGCAAGTCTAATGGGTACTCAAACATAAACGCTTCGTCTTTACCATTAAACACCGCTACTGTACAGATAAGCGTCACCATAATCATGGTACAAAAGATACATATACTTGATAAATTCTGAGCGTTTCGCTTCATACGATACAACATACCTGATATAGTAATGAAATTCTCTTTCTTATAATAAAACTTTGGCATACGCTTCATCTTACTTAAAAGGCTAATACTTCCTGCTTCAAAAAGCATACGTGTCCCCACAATAACAAGCATTACTGCCATGAAGAAATTGATAAAAATCATACTGTCTATCTGCGTTTTAACCCCTATCCAGTATCCTATACCTAAGGTAAAGATACCCACCACAGTCTTAAGTCCTAAAAATCGGATCTGCTTTTCACCTTTTTTACTTGCTTTCATCAAATCTATAGGTTTGGCTTTCATCACTTGATATAAATTAGTAGCTAAATTAACACCTGCTACGATTGCAAAAAATACGATTGTGATGCCATAGCTTATGAGCTTGCCTTCGAAAGGTATATCTACTGGTAGTTTCATCACATTAATCAAGAAAAGATACACTAATTTTGAAAAGAATGTAGCACATAGAAGGCCTACTCCAAGCGTAATCACATAAATAATGCCTGTCTCATAAACCATCATTATAGCGATTTCTTTACGGTCTAAACCAAGCACATTATAAAGTCCTAGCTCACTTTTCCTTTGCTTCACCAAAAATTCGTTGGTGGTAAAAAGTATAGGAATCAAAATAATAGCTAGTAGCACTTGCCCTATCATCATAAACATCTGAATGTACATAGTGTGTGGAACTTGCTCCATTACCTCATTTAAGGAAATGGCATTAAAAATAAAGAATACAAAAACAGCAAAAGATGTAATGAGCATATACGGCATATAAGCTCTTTTATTTTTAAACAAAGCTGTCAGTGCAAGCTTTGGAATCATAGTAGACTTATGCATCCTATTCCACCTCGCTTTGCATCACTCTTAAGGTATCTGTAATTTGTTGATGCAATGTTTCTTGATCTTGATTACCTCTATAAATCTGGTTAAATAAGCGCCCATCCTTGATAAAAAGAATACGACTTGCATAGCTTGCAGCCTTTGTACTATGAGTTACCATGACAATGGTCTGACCTTCTTCATTGATTTGCTTAAATAAGCCTAGTAGTTTCTGTGTAGCTTTTGAATCAAGCGCACCTGTAGGCTCATCTGCTAAGACTACCTTTGGTTGTGTAATTAGTGCACGTGCGACTGCCGCCCTTTGCTTTTGCCCACCAGATACCTCGTATGGGAACTGTGCAAGTACTTGCTCTATCCCAAGCTTCTTCGCAAGTGGTGTAAGTCTTGCTTCTATCTCGGTATACGCCACACCTTGTAATACAAGTGGCAGTACGATATTATCTTTCAAAGAAAAGGTATCTAAAAGATTGAAATCTTGGAATACAAATCCTAGATGGTCTCTACGGAACTTACATTTCTTACTTTCTTTGATACTTGAAAAAGCATTGCCTTCTAGTAAAATATCACCTTCTGTCGGCTTATCTAATGTAGCAAGCAGATTCAGTAACGTCGTCTTACCAGATCCTGACTCTCCCATGATGGCCACATACTCACCTTTTTCTACGGAAAAACTTACATCTTTGAGTGCCTCTACTTGTGCCCCTTTAAAGTGTGTCGTATATGTCTTAAAAACTTGATTAACTTGTAATAATGTCATCCTTTTCACCCCTTGGTTTATTTGTTACATCTGTTTTTTATCTATACTTAGTATAAGAAAAAGAGAAATGCCCTGCCATGCATCTGGCTTACATTCCTCCTTCTAATCTTTCAATTTTGTAAGATAAAGTCATCTGCTTGGTCCCTAAAGGTTAGATAGACCTTCGTACCCTTACCTTCTTCTGATGTAATCCTAATTTCATGGGTCAACCGATCACACACACTTTTACAAAGATATAAACCTATGCCTGTGGCTTTTTTGTCCATTCTACCATTATATCCTGTGAATCCTTTATCAAACAGACGGGGTAAGTCTTCACTTTTAATGCCTATCCCTTTATCCTCAATCACCAATGTATTTGGGATGCTTGGACATACAGAAATTATGATACTTCCCGTATGTGTGTATTTCAGACTATTAGCTATGATTTGCTCTAGCACAAAAGAAAGCCACTTCTCATCTGTATAGGCCCCTAGTTCAAAAGACTCTAGCTGCAGGCTAATCTTCCGACTGATAAATAAACTGCTGTACTTTTTAATCACTTTTTTTATGATGGGATATAACTCATATTTTTTGATCATCATATCTGACGCCATGCTTTCGATGCGTAGGTATTGAAGTACCATTTCTACGTAGTTTTCTATCTTAAAAAGCTCTTGTCCCATTTCTTGGCGTCTACTTATAAAGTCTTCACTTTGAATGAGTAAATCCATAGCAGTAATTGGTACTTTGATTTGGTGTGCCCACAACGTATAGTAATCCGTCATTTCAGTAGTCTGCTTCTTTACCTGCCTTTTTGTATGCTGAGCGATTTCATCTAATTTATAAATCATTTCTTGGTAAGTTACCTCTATCAAATCCTGTGGTTCTGGTAATGGCTTCAGTTCCACTTCTAATCCCTCATATACTTTTTCTAAACTTTTTGCTTTTGTATAGAAGCGATAAAAATCATAGCTTCCTACCATCAAAAGCATTATTCCTATAAGTTGCAGTGTATAATACATCGGTTCTAAATTCGTTTTATAAAGCACCGGTACCACCCAAATCAGTACACTCATCGTGCCTACTAATGCCAATATATTTTTTCGTTTATATAACCACGCCTTAATCATTAAGCTCACCTAACACATACCCTACACCTTTTTTCGTAAGGATAAGCTCCTCTAAACCTATATCCTGTAATTTCTTCCGTATACGCCCCACATTGACACTTAAAGTATTGTCATCTACAAACCAATCATTATCCCATAATTTCTTCATCAAGACGTCACGGGTAACCACTTGCCCTTGCTGTTCAAAAAGCTGCTCCATGATGCGTAGCTCGTTTTTCGTAAGCTCTATTTTCTTATCCCCTGAGGTGATGCTCATCTCCGATACATTAAGAAAAATCCCTTTATACTGAAGTACTGAAGACTGTGCTTGAAAATCATAACTCCGTCTAAGCATAGCCTGAATTTTAGCTTGAAGCACTTCTAGCCTAAAAGGCTTGGTGATAAAGTCATCCCCTCCCATATTCATCGCCATCACAATATTCATATCATCATTCATAGAAGATAAGAAGATGATAGGTACCTTTGAAAGTTTGCGTAGTTCACTACACCAATGATAGCCATTGAAAAAAGGCAGGCCTATATCCATTAAGACAAGCTGTGGATCATATGCTATGCATTCCTCTACCACATTTCTAAAGTCTTTGATTCCTTCCACAGTGTATCCCCATTTTCCTAGATAACTCTTAATCTCTTCTGAAATAATAGGGTCATCTTCAATAATGAGTATTTTGTACATTTTCATCATCTCCCCAATTTACCACTTTTTCTCTTTTTATCTTACCATACTTGTACCGCTTGTCTACCCCTACTGCCTACAACCCTATGGGCTGGGAGTCACACCTCTTCAGTTACGTGTCCGTCTTTTAAGAGGCCTCGCTGAGCACACTAGCCCAGGGACAGGGTGCTACACATCTCCAGCTTCATGTCCGTCTTCCGAGAACTGCTAAGCTCGTTCATCTCATAACGTCGCGAACTCGCTATCGCTCGGGCACACTCCTAAGTGCATTCGATTCTCTTCGCTAAGCAGTTCTAAAGAAGACTTCCAATGAAGCTTCCGCTGTGTGCACCCTGTCCCTCCCCGTGTTGTACTAGCAGCTCGTGGGGGACTTAATGGCTCCTCTCCTCTCTCGTCTCTGCTCTTGTTGGCATCGCCTAGGGCTACAGGGAGGTGCATACTTGGAAGAAAACATTGGAGGCATTTCGTTAAAAGCTCTTAGTGGATTTTCTGTAATGGTTCTAGCGCTACTGTCTGACCGAAGGGAGTTTAGCGCGTTATGAAAGAAAATGCACTTAGAGCTTTAGAAATGACGACTGCTTTTCTGGAAAGTATACACCTCCCAATTGGCTAAGATTTTGCCTTTAAAGAGCAGATATGGTACACTATTCAAACATACGTTGGAAGCTTTCCTACGGAAGGTATCGGACACAATAAGGGAGGGGGACTTTTATGGTAAGGTATGCAACAAAAGAAGAATTAGGTAGGGTGAATGAACTTCGAGAAATGGTGAATGGGTTACATAGCAGTGGACGTCCTGACATTTTTAAGCCTGTATTTTCACAGGAACTGCAAGACCTAGTCTCTATATTATGGGAAACGGATCGCGGGGATGTGATAGTAGTTATGAGGGATGATGTAATATGTGGCTACGCTTGTGTGGACTATGTGAATAGGCCCGAAGCCGTCTACTGCTTTGCTAGACGTTTTTATCATATCAATGAGTTTGGTGTGGATGAAAACTACAGACGTCAAGGGGTGGCTACTGAACTTTTCGATTTCCTCAAGGCTGAAGCTGTTGCCAAAGGGTATGAAAAAATCGAATTAGATGTATGGTCTTTTAATGATGATGCACTGAAATTTTATGAGTCCCTTGGTTTTACAACCTATAAAAGATTCATGGAGTTTACTCTTTAGACAAATAAAAGGAGATGTGACGACTATGCCACATCTCCTTTTGTTTGTTTAGAATTCTACATCTACCGAACTGCCTAGTCTTAAAAGCCCCTGTGAGTCTTCTACCTCTATAATCATCTTGACGACACCTTCACCGTAGTTATCGACTACTTGTTCTCTAATGCGTACCACAGTCCCTTGTAAACGTTGTTCTTCGTCTACATAAGGAATGATGCTGACTGTGCTTGCTACTTGAAGTTGGTCACTATATTCCTCTGGTATATCTGCTTCTACAACGCATTTCGTCATATCTTTGGTCTTAAAGGCTGGGCCCATAAGCCCTTCTGTTTTTGTGCCTTGTTCCACTGCCAAGTCGTAGATGAGCAAGTTGTCTTCTGTGGCGATTACATCATTTCCTTGGATATAAGGTTTCTTAAGCTTTGTCTCCATCGCTTCTATCTGTAAGTCTACTGTCTGTATTTGTAATGCTAACTTTTCCTGTGCTGTACTATTGCTTGATGATGCATTGCCTATCTGTGTCTGCAAGTCTTTGATTTGTGCTTTGACAGCCTCTACCTCATCTTCTTTCGCTTGTCTGACATCCCCTATCTTTACTTCTAAGTCATCGATTTCTTTATTGACAGTACGTAGCCCTTGCTCTAATTTTGTCAGATCTTTCTGTGCCATACCGCCTAGGGCTACCAGTTCTTTAGCTGTCTCATAATCCTTTGAAAGCTCGGCCTTTTCATCCTTCGCTAACTGAAGTGATGTGTCTAGCATCAGAAGGTCCCCGTCTGTACCTTCTAGAAGCGCTGTCTCTTTTAGTCTTAGACTACTTGTAAGCTGTGAAATATGTGGACTTTGTGGATACGCTACTTGTTGAAGCCCTTCCATTTCCAGCATATAGAGAGACTTCTCATTTATTTTTTGATTCAGTAAATTACTGTATTCGGTGATATCTAGACGTAGAAGAACATCGCCTTTCTTTACTTTATCCCCTTCTTTTATGACCACTTCTGTGATGGTCGCTGGAAAGTCTAGGTAAATGCTCGCACTTTCTTCTACCACCACTTTTCCAGTAGCCTCTGTCACAGTGCTTTGTACACTGACTGCGCTTTCTGACACATCTGGCTGCGGTGCTTTCGCATCACACCCACTGAGGAGTATGACGCTTCCTAAGCCTAGTGCCATATATTTCATTAACTTCTTCATTCCTAACACCCCTATTCTCTATATGCTTTTAATACTTCTTGTAAGGATACTTTACCGATATGACGCTTAGCTGCATACGTTCCCATAAAGAAAATCACCACCACTACTACAAAGCCTAGTATCACATGTGACCCATACATCTCCAACGGCATCACAATGCCAAACTCATCACTAAAGTACCGTATCATCCACTGACTGATGCCGTAAGTCATAGGTACGCTTAGTATATAGGTCATCATGGCGTAGACCAGGTAGCTACTAAGAATCATGTTATTCACTTCTTTTTCACTATAACCCATGACCTTGAGTAGAGAGATATTATAGTAGTTATCCTCTACTGTCATGGTGGTCAGTACGTATAAGATCAGTACTGATATAAAGATTGCCGAACTCATCATCCCACCCATGGCAATCTTCACGAACCCTTGCATCATCTCTGCTTGGCTCATCAAGTCATACTTATTCATGGTGGTAAGATACATACTTTTATCAAGGCTTTCTGTACTATAAATCCCATTATAAAGTTTCTTTGATTTCCCATTAGTAGCTAGTCTACTTAAGTCTTCTATGTCAAAGTAAAGGGTGTCATCACCATAGTCCTTGGACACACCGACGATTTCTTTTTCATAAGTCTTATCACCAAGTTGGATGGTTACTTGATCCCCTATGCCTACTTCGTACATAATAGCAAAGCTTTGGTTTGCTATCACACCTTCCTGAAGCTTCGGTGTGATCTCTACACCTTTTTTATTATACAACTTATACAGTTCATTGTAAGGCTTGATCCCCTTCATACTGATGACTTCTCCCTCATAGAAACCATTGCCTATGGTAAGGGACGGTTCATCACTATTTTTCAATCGTGGCTTAGGCTTGGAAGGGTCTAGTATCCCCTCCCATACATAGGCCGTTTGCTCATAATGATCTATTGTCATCTTATCGAAAAAGTCGCTCATCATAAAACTTATAAGTATCATCATCGATGAAAAGATGATTCCCCAGAAAAAGAGTATAAATTTACTTGTGTTTTTAAATATAAACGTATACTTAAACTTAGTCTGTGCTTTGGCACCACTAAGTACTTTTGCTACCACTTTACCGAGCTTTGGCATCACTTCTTTTCCCCCTACTTTAAGGAGGTTAATGGTCCGCTTCTTAAGCATCAGATTAATCATCATAAAGGACAGTCCAAGTATGAAGAAAAGTGGCACCAGAATAGCTACAAGAATGACACTCATATCTGTCTGTATCGGTGCATTAGGCAACAGGTAAAAAGCTAAATAAAAGTTCTTGAGTGGCGCTGCTGCCATCCCGCCACCCATATAGCCTAATACAAGCATTGGGACTGATAACAGAAGTAGTAAAAAGACATATGGCGTCGCTATTTCTTTTGACGTATACCCCAGGGCTTTTAAGACACCGATCTGCACTTTTTCACTTTTTAGTAGCTTGGATATGAGGATACCGACAATCATAACTGCCAAACTTGATATCAATATACAAATACCAAGGGTCGCTGCCTTCCCCATTTTCAGTTCTTCATAGATGGCACCACTTCGCATTTGATTTTGTGTATGGACAACTGCTGTGATAAACTTAAGTTTTTCTTGGTCTTTCACATCATCGATGACTTGATCCTTAAAGTCCTTGCTACTTATAGGTGTTTTACTGGTACCTGCCAAGTAAAACTGTTCGTCACCTTTCAGTTTCTCGTAAGTTCTAGGGGTTACCACACCTATAGTAATCTTAGTATTATCTATAATAAAATCATTGCCTAGCATAGGAAAGTTCATATCTGACAAAAGGATATTTCCCGTCAGCCTATACTCTTTCTCGTCTATGATAACTGTATCCCCAAGGTTTAGCTTGTTCGCTTTTGTATAGACACCATTGATGGCAATCTCATTGGAACCTTGTGGCATCGTGCCATGCTCCATATAGGTGAGGTTGATTGTCTCTGCTGGTTTGTAAACACGTATCTTATGGGATTCTCCTTCATGGTGGAAGTCTATATCTTTATACTCTCTCACCTCTAGATTGTAGTTTGGATAGACTTTTTCAAAGGCTTTTTGCCTTGATTTTAAGATGCCTTCATACAGAGTATAGTCTACCTTTTTCAGTTCAGTAAGTGTATAGGTGCTATAAAGCATCTGCTTATCCTTTGGTATGTAACGCAATTCATCTGGCAAAAGTCCGTTGATGACCTCTATGGAGAAATCCTCTTGGTTGGTCACTTCTACGAGGTTTTCTACCCCTATCCGTAAACTCTCCATGGTGTAAAACATGGTGGTATATAAAAAGCTACATAAAAAAACGATAATCCCTATGGCAAACATCTGTAGCTTCTTTTTCCAAAAAGTACGAAGCGTATTGAGACATAGGTATTTTATCCCCACTTAATCTCCCCCACTTTCTTCTTATTCTCATTGTGTATAAGCTCTTGAATCTTTGCTGAGTTCATGCGGATGATGCGGCCTCCCATCTGTGCAATACTAGGATTGTGAGTAATGATTACGATGGTCGTATGGTACAGGGTATTCATCTTTTCCAGTAGTTCTAGTACTTGCTTTGCCGTATCTTCATCGAGGGCACCGGTAGGCTCATCACAAAAGAGAATTTCTGGGTTCTTTGCCACACTTCTAGCGATGGCTACACGCTGCTGCTCCCCACCTGATAATTGGTATGGATACTTATTTTTCTTATCCAGAAGCCCTACAGCTTCCATGACTTCTTCTATAGACAAGGCATCTTTACTTAGACTTGCCCCTATCTCGATATTTTCTCGTACAGTAAGGTTCTGCAAGAGATTGTACTGCTGAAAGATAAAGCCTAAGTGTGCTCTTCTAAACTTTGCAAGCTTCGCTTCATTGTAGCTGGTCATATCGTCTTCTTTATAGAAAAGCTTACCACTACTTGGTGTATCCAGACCACTCATCACATTAAGCAACGTACTTTTCCCACTACCACTAGGCCCTAGTATGATTAGTATTTCCCCTTCTTCTATGGTCAAATCTACATCTTTTAACGCTGTAGTCTCTACTTCTCCTGATTGATAGGTCTTACATACATTTTCTAATCGAATCCCCATATACCTACCTCCTTTTTCTTTATTCTAGATGCCATTTTCTTCTAAGTCAAGTGATTTAAAAAGACACAAATAATTCTCAATTGAAATTAAAAACCATACCTATTTTTCATTTTTAGTTGATTTTACAAGCTTCAATTCATATAATAAGTTAAATAAGCGTTTCAATTGAGAATAAACTTTAACCAAGGGGGCTTTTTATGAATACTTATGATATCGCCAAAAGGGTATCACTTATCACCATACTTATTAATTTATTGCTAGGCGTTTTCAAAATGATTGCTGGTATCGTCGGCCATAGTACCGCTATGATTGCCGATGGTTTCCATACTGCATCTGATGTAGTTACTACTATACTTGTTATTATTGGTGTCAAAATCTCCAGTAAAGAAGCTGATGCCGAGCATCCTTATGGCCATGAAAAATTCGAGCCTGTATTCGGCAAGCTCATTAGTCTTTTCCTTGCACTTACAGGTGTTATGATCGGTTACGAAGGCTTCCAAGCACTTCGTGCAGGTGATTATCAGACACCCGCCACCATCGCACTTGTAGCTGCTTTTATTTCTATTATCGTTAAAGAAGGCATGTACTGGTACACCATCAAATCTGCTAGAAAAATCAAGAGTGTGGCGATGGAAGCTGATGCTTGGCACCATCGTACAGACGCCTTCTCCTCTATCGGTACATTCATCGGGATTCTAGGCGCTAAGTTAGGCTATACCTTCCTCGATCCTTTAACCGCTATCATTGTAAGTATACTCATTATCAAGGTAGGTATAGACCTTTATCTGCAATCTGTAAATCAACTTATTGATAAAGCTGCTTCTACTGAAATGGTAGCCTCTATCGAGTCTCTTACTTTATCCGTAGAAGGTGTGGATGCGATCCATGATTTAAAGACACGTATCGCTGGCAATAAGCTTTATGTGGATATGGGCATTGGCATCAATGCCACACTTAGTATCGAAAAAGGCCATGCTATCGCCACAGAAGTACATGATGTTTTAGAAGATCAACTTATGGATATCAAGCACTGCATGGTGCATATCGAGCCCTCCACTATCTCTTAAACCAATAAAGGGCTTATTGCACACTACATGCTCTGGCTTGCTGTATAGTAAAAAAGTCCTTTATGTAAGAAATGTTGGAGCGTATGCGACCTTTTCTGAAATAAAGGAACTTTTTTACGTAGGCTATGCCATCATAAAAGGGACCGTTGCACAATCTTATCTTGTGCCTCAGTCCCTTTTGCGTTCCCTATTATTAAAGGTTAAAAGTTACCCCTAAATCATATGCATCCATATCTACGATAAGTCGCATCTTCAGTTCACCTTTTAAACCTGCTTTATTAATGTTGAATTTCACGCGTCTTGCATCACTTGTCTGGAAAGTTCCTACGCACATCGCTGCAAAAGAAAGTGCTGTTGTAGGGATGAAGAAACGATGCTCTGTGCCTTCTTTATCTTCTGCGATAAGCATCACGAGCTGACCTTTTTCAAAGCTTCCATTAAAGATAAGACGGTCTACTTCCTCATCGAAAGAAATATCGAATTTTTCTGGTACAAGCCCTTTATCTTCTGTACCGTCAATACCTGTCTCGAACTCTTCTGTCTCACCAAGTGTTCCAAGTACCTTTCCTTTACCGAAAGTTAGTACATCTTTAGCATCGTATAAAGGTAGCTTTTCTGCACGGTAGTAGTTCGCTTCTAAGTGCATTTCATACACTACTTCGTCATTTACAAGTTCTACAGTTTTTGAGTAAAGTTTTACATTTTTATCTTCGAAGTAACGTCTAGAGCCTACGCCCTCTACTGTTACACCATCTAATTCTGCGATACCACCAGAGTGTACCATGTAATGACCTTCTCCGTAGTATTCTACATTACAAATGTATGGTGAGAAGAATTCAGCGCCTCTTTCTTTACCGTATTGCCACACTTGTTCGATAGTCATATCTTCTGTATTGATACGGTAGCGTACACCTCTTGAGTAGTTATTTTTTCCAAGTACGTAGTTCTCTTTGTTCTTCGCACGGAAGTGACCGTTGTCAAAGGTCATCACATCCCCTTGTGGTGTTACAAGACAAGCATGCTGCTCGTACTGCCATTCGAAGTCTCCTTCTCCTACTGGTTTGAAGAAGTACTTATCTACCATTTCTTGTGGCCAACCTTCAGGTGTACCGATGATCCACTTAAGGTCTCCTGTCTCATAATCAATATTGATGATAGCATCTTGATGTCTACCTGATAAAGTGATTGAATGTGTATTTTTGTCATACCATAAAGCATTGTTATGGAACCAGTCATGGTCACTCCAGCTTCCTGACTTCGCTACATTTTGTGGAAGGATTTTTTTGAAATCCCAAGTCTTCAGGATATCCCCTGTTTCTCTATCCACAAGTACACACATATCTTCTACTGTGCCTGTCTTAAAGTCTTGAGTAAGTATGAGTAAGTTGCCATCTTCCATTTCCCATTGGTCATGATGGTAACCACCTGGTAATGTGTACTCTGCATAGATCTTTCCAAGTAAGCTCATTTCAAAAATACCTACAGTGTGGTAAGGCTTTTCCATGAAACGATAAGACCCGATTAATACACGTCCATTGCTGATGCGTTTTAAATCAAAGGCTAAGTTTTCTTCACAGTACCAACGGCAATCTCCTTTGTAGTCATATGCTGAAGGAATAGATCCCATTGCTGGTATTACAAACATCATATTATCTTGCATGTAGTCATGAGTTGTATCCATTTTTGTTGGAAGCTTCACATGCTCATTTAACGCTGCTGTTTGGATGCCGATTGTTTGTGATTGACCATTTGAAAGTGTGATTTCTACTGTATTTTCACAGTCTGGGTATAGACCAAGTACTGGAACGAAGTGCTCTTTCGCTTTCGCTAATGTTTGTACGAAGTTTCCTGCTTCTTCTTTTCCTTTTACAACGACTGTTACTTCTACTTCTTCTTCCGTTCTAAACATCACAAGTGCTGTAAGTGGTGTAATCAGATAAGGATTCACTTGTACAAGTGGTTGTTCTAATGTATATGTACCTGCTTGGAACGCTTGTAAAAATGCTTGTTCATTTTCATATTGCTTATCAATAATATGTTTAATTTCATTTACTTTTACTGTAGACATATGCGTTTCTCCTTCTGTTTTAAAGATACTTTATTTTTTAATCACCGTTTATTAAAAGATCATATTTGCAAGTGGTAAACCGATCATTAAGGTAATAATTAAGGTAACAATAGTCATGATGATACCGTACTTATACGCTTCTTTTGTACTAATCCACTTGGTATTCCCATGTAAAATAGCTGATGTCGTAGATGCTGCTGGTGTTACGATTGCTACACATACTAAGAATAGTGAAAGAATCGCTACTGGTATTGGATTGATTCCCATTTCTTGAGAAAATACATGGATGATTGGAACGAGTAGCATACCTACTACCATGTTGTTACAAATATTTGTAAGAATACATGCAAGAGTAATGATAAGAATCATAAACATGATTGGACTTTGCCCTTCGAATAAAGGTGTTACCATTTGCTTAAGTAATTCTGTAATACCTGTTGACTCTGCTGTTAAAGCATTTCCTATTGTTAAAGCTGATGCCACGATTAAAATAACTGGCCATAACATATATTTAGATACGATGCCTCTAAAATCTACTAATGGTTTCTTCTCTAATCTTACGAAGCAACACATAGCGATAATAAAGACTGGAATGATATTTTGTGTGTCTTTTACAAATTGTTGAGCTGGTCCTGCTGGAATGACAGATGGACTAAGTACCCATGCTACAAAGAAAAGAAGTGCGCCTACTAAGCTCTTTTGACGACTATTCATCTTTGGTAATGGATTTTTGTTAAAGATCTCTGTATTTACTTCTTGAAGCTTTGTAGTGTCTGGTTTAAATACGAACTTCATTAAACCAACGATTACTAAGATACCTACTACTGAAATCGCCATAGCTACTGCCATATATGGAAGGTATTCTACTTCGATTCCTGTTACTTTTGTGAAGTTTCCAAGTAAGCCTGGAAGTGCTCCCTTAAATGGTGTCGTTGCAAAACCAAAAGATGCAACTAATACGACTGCTACGAGCATTAATGTCGCGTATTTATCGCCTTCTTTATACCCCAATACTGCAAACATACTATAAAGAATAGGCCAAAATATAAAAATAGTTGGACTTGGTGCAGTCATGATTGCTAAGATATATACGCCTAATAAAAACATCGTTGTAAATACCCATGGTCTACCATTATTAATCTTTCTTGTGATAAACCAACGTGCAATATATTCACAGATACCTTCTTCTGTAATTGCTCCAGTTAAAATAATCACAAAAAAGAGCATGATAACTAATGGACTTCCGAATGTAGAAGCGATGATACCATTAAATGTATTGAACCCTGTAAGTCCTAGCATGACAACCCCTAGTAAACTTGGCCATACAGTCTCTACAAATGTCCATAAGTACATTGTCCCTAAAAATACCCCTAAAACCTTCATTCCTAGTTCTGTTACAGGCCCTATAGGTGCCATAAACCAAAATACTACCATCAATAAAAAACCGATTAAACAATGCATATAATATTTCATACTTTGATTCATTTCTTTCTCTCCTTTTATATTATCCTCTTATACTTTGTTAATATAATAACACATTAGTTAAGCCTCAAAAAATAACAATTGTTAAACTTAAATAAAAAACTACTATTTTCTTTATGTTTTTAGTTATGTTATACTTATACTACTTTTATTGACTCATTTAATAAGTGCAAAAGGACGGTATCGTATGAACACAACTAATCAGCTTAATTTCCAACTTTTATGTACACTAGGGAAACCCCTTACGCTTCAGAAGAATACAACCTTTTCTTCAATACTTAATAACGAAAACGCTATTTACTGCCTTGAAGAAGGGCTCTGTGCACTTGTGCGCTACACCCATGGTGGTGAAGAAATCATTTATCACTATTTTAAACCCGGCGATATAATAGGAGGTGTTCCCTTCAATCTCTCACACCAAACCTCCTCTGTCTTACCTATTACCCAAGATTTATGCCAGCTTTATACTAAGACTAAATGTAAAGTCTCTCGTATAAGCTTTCCTCAACTTAAAGATTTAATCGTCAAGAATCCTGATATTGGCTTTTTGGTGAATGAGTGCATCTCCCGCCATTTTATTTCTGTTATCACACATTTTCACTCTTCAAAGGAAGACCATACACCGATACGACTTTGTCGCATCTTGCTAGACTTAGCAGACTATAAAGATGGTGAATACATCATCGAGAAATGTTTTAACTACACAGAGCTCTCTAAGTATCTGGGCGTTCACTCCGTGACCATCTCTCGCATTATGCTTGTGCTAAAAAACATGGGCATTATCGATAAGCGTGGGCATTCTACCATTATTAAAGATGTGGACAAACTCCTGAATCTCATTGATTGTCCTGAGGATTTACGCTATGCTACAGAGGCATAAGCGCCGTTATAAGCCCACAAAAAAAGCAGACGTTTAACTTTGAACGTCTGCTTTTTTTGTGGGGATAGGCTTAGTAACCTGTCACTTGTTCGTTTTTGATGATTTGGCAAATGCTACTTGTACCAAGTCTTGTAGCACCTGCATCGATAAATGCATTGGCATCAGCAATTGTTTTTACACCACCAGCTGCTTTGATACGTACGTCTTTACCTACGTTTTGTGCGAAAAGCTTGATATCTTCAAGTGTGGCACCATTTGTACCGAAACCTGTAGATGTCTTGATGAAGTCTGCACCAGCATTAGTTACTACTTCACACATTTTGATTTTTTCTTCTTCTGTTAAGTAACATGTCTCGATGATTACTTTTAAGATGTGCTCGCCTACTGCTTCTTTGATTGCACGAATCTCTGCTTCTACTGCTTCGTAGTTTTTATCTTTTACATCTCCGATGTTGATTACCATGTCAACCTCAGCAGCACCATTCGCTACTGCATCTTTTGCTTCAAATACCTTTACAGCCGTTGTTTGGTAGCCTAAAGGGAAACCAATAACTGTACATACAGCAATCTCACCATTTAAGTACTTGTTTGCACGTTCTACAAATGATGGTGGGATACATACTGAAGCTACTTTCATTTCTTTTGCTTCATCACAAATAACTTTGATATCTTCCCATGTAGCCACTGCTTTTAATAATGTATGGTCCACTGTTTTTAAAATTCTTTCCATTTTGTCTACCTACCTTTTTTATACTTTGTCATTATTACTTTTATCATATTTAAGGCTTTTTGTATAGCTATTTTCCAAAAAAAGTCCTCGCTGGGGGCTTAATGGCTCCTCCCCCCTATTGGTATTGCCTAGGACTCCAAGGGAGGTGCATACTTGGAAGAAAACATTGGAGTCATTTCGTTAAAAGCTCTTAGTGGATTTTCTGGAATGGTTTTAGCGCTACTGTCTGACCGAAGGGAGTTTAGCGCGTTATGTAAGAAAATGCACTTAGAGCTTTAGAAATGCTGACTGCTTTTCTGGAAAGTATACACCTCCCAATTGGCCATAGGCAATAAAAGAACCCATCATTGGCTTTTGATAGGTTCTTTTATCCTAGTGCTATTGTATATATGAAAAAATTGCTAGCGAAACCATTATGCCAACAGGATACGGTCTGTATTGAGTTCTGTATGGCTTGCTTCTTTGAACATCTTTAGAAGCTTTTCTGTGGTCATCTGACTGCGTAATTCTCCACTTATATCTAAAACAATGTCCCCATCATGCATCATAATGGTACGATTCCCGAGTGTTAGGGCAGATTCGATATTGTGTGTAATCATCATGGTCGTTATGTTATTTGTCTGCACTATTTCCTGGGTAATACGTAGTACTTTCTCCGCGGTAGCTGGGTCTAATGCTGCTGTATGCTCATCTAATAATAAAAGCTTAGGTGTCACAAGGGTACTCATCATAAGGGTTACCGCTTGCCTTTGACCACCTGATAGTAGGCCTACTTTTGTCTTCATGCGGTCTTCTAAGCCTAATTCTAATTGTGCCAGCTTCTCTCTAAAGATGGCACGGTCTTTGACTGTCACACCAAAGCCGAATTTTTTCCCGGTGGTACGCATGTAAGCTAATGTTAGGTTTTCTTCTATGGTCATATTTGGTGCGGTACCTTTTAAGGGATCTTGGAAGAGTCGCCCGATGTACTTGGCACGCTTATGCTCTTTCATAAAAGTAAGATCCACTTCATCTAAGACGATGCTTCCTTTATCTGCTAAGAAGGAACCCCCTATCAAATTGAAAAGGGTAGACTTACCTGCACCATTGGAACCGATGATTGTCACGAAGTCCCCTGACTCTAGATGAAGGTCTACATTTTTCATAGCTACACGTTCATTCACTGTGCCTGGATGAAAGGTTTTGGACAAGTTTTCTATTTTAAGCATGGTGTACACCTCTCTCTTTCGCATGTGCTTTCTTTCGCTGTCCTAACTTAAACTTCGCTTTGATGACAGGGTAAGATATAGCTAATGTAATAATAATGGCTGAAATAAGCTTCATGCTTGAAGCAGATAAATTAAGTTTTAATGCTGCAAGTATAACTGCACGGTACCCTATGGATCCTATCAATACACCGATAAGTGCTATAAAAATAGGTCTCGTCTTAAAGATCATTTCATAGATATTGCAGAAGATAACTTCACCAATGATAAGTGATGCAAGCCCCATAATGACCATGCCCACACCCATATTGGCATCTGCAAAGCCTTGTGTCTGCCCAAGCATTGCACCTGATAGACCTACTAGCATATTAGCAAGCGCAAGTCCTACTGTTTTTGTAAAATCTACATTAATAGAAGATGAACGTACCATAGCTTCATTATCTCCTGTGGCACGGATGGAAAGTCCAAGTCTTGTGTGTAGGAAGAAGGTGAATACACCTACTAGTAGGATCACGATGATGAAAGGTACTACTACTTTCGCCATACGGTTACCTATCACGTCTGCTACTGTGGTAAAAACAGTAGGCATCGTCCCTAGTGCCACATTCGCTTTCCCACCCATGACCCATATATTCACGGTATAAAGGGCTGTCATGGTCAAAATCCCTGCCAGTATAGGCTGGATTTTAAGCTTAGTCTGTAAGAAAGCTGTGGTAATCCCTGCACAAGCGCCCCCTAATGCACCAAGTAGTATGCCTAATAATGGATGCCCTGTCATACTAACGACTACCGAGATGGCAGCTCCTAAAGTGAAGCTCCCATCTACTGTTAAGTCTGGTACATTTAATATACGGTAAGAGATATAAATACCCATTGTCATAATCCCATACAATAAGCCAAGTTCTAAAAGTGACATTAATTCTGCTGTACTCATACGTCCATCTCCCTAAAATTCTCTAAAGTTTTATTCTACGATAATAGCGCCGTCTGCTGAAGCTGGTGCGCCAATCAATTCTGCTGTTGTCTTATTAATGACAGTATCAAAGTTATCTAGTGTAGCTACTGGCAGTTCACTTATAGCTTTACCACCAAGTACATCTGCTACCATTTCTGCTGTTTTTACACCTAGCTTTTCGTAGTTGATACCAACTGTCGCATAGCCACCGTCTGCTACCATAGAGTCTGCTCCTACATACACTGGTACTTTCATATCTCTTCCTACTTGTGTAAGGACGCTCATCGCTGATGCAATACCGTTATCAATCGGTGTATAGATAGCATCTACTTTACCTGCTAATGTTTCTGCTGCTTGCTTAAGCTCTGATGTATTGGTAATGGTCATTTCTTCATAAGTTAAACCGTAGTTTGCTACCATGTCTTTCGCATTATCTACAACTGCTTGTGAATTGACTTCACTTGCTGTATAAAGGAACCCTATCTTCTTCACCTCTGGTGTTAACTTATTGCAAAGTGCTAATACTTGATCTACTGGTATAGCATCTGATGTACCTGTCACATTTCCCTCTGGTTTCGCTGGATCTGCTACAAGTTTTGCGGCTACTGGATCTGTCACTGCTGAGAAGATAATTGGTATATCTTTTGTAGCTGCTGCCGCTGCTTGCGCTGAAGGTGTCGCGATGGCAATGATGGCATCTACTTCATCTCCCACAAACTTCTGACAGATTGTATTTAGGTTTGCTTGGTCATTCTGTGCATTTTGGTATTGGATGTTTACGTTCTCACCTTCTACATAACCCATGTCTGCAAGTGCCATAATTGTACTTTCACGGATAGTATCTAGACTTGGATGCTCTACGATTTGTACGATCCCGATGGTTGGAAGGTCATTTGCCTTTTCTCCACATCCTGTAAGCGTCATCATTCCCATTACCACACTTAAACCTACTACCATTAATTTTTTTGTTATTCTTTTCATTTTCTTTTCCTCCTAAATAGTTGATTTTTTTTGGATAAATCCCATCTAGGGAGGGTCAGGAAAATAAAAAAACACCTATCCTCATTACAAGGACAGATGTTAAACTCTGCGCCACCTTGATTGACCTACAAAAAATAGGCCTACCTCCTCTAGAATGCCAACACATTCTGCACCCTTTAACGCTGGTGTTGCGTCGTAAGCTACTAAGGTTCTCCCTTTTCACCACGCCCTCAGAGGTCCATTTGTCCGTCCCGCTTTCCATTAGGTTCTCAGCCTCCCTAACTCTCTGTAAGTGCGCTCTACGGTTTTATCTCCTCATCAACGGTTTGTTGTGTCTCGATTTACTTGTTGTCAGTATACATCAACTTCTTATCATTGTCAAAAGTTTTTTGACTATTTTTCAAATATTTTATCTATTTGATTTTTATCTATTGGTTTACTAATATAGTAGCCTTGTATACTGTGTGCCCCTAGTTTCTGTAGTTTTTCTAGCTCTTCTTTCTCTTCCACACCTTCTATAACCGTTTTAAAATTCAAGTTATGGATAAGGTCTATCATATGCTTTAGCACACACTCTACCCTTGCGTTCTCGCCTATGCCTTTTAAGAAGTGCTTATCAATTTTTATAATGTCTACCTCAAGCTCTGCAAGATAAGATAATGCCGAATAACCTGATCCAAAGTCATCTATGAGTATTTTTGATCCTTGACTTCGAAGTGCTTTAATCATTTCTTTCATCTTACCCGTCTCATCTGCTACAATGGACTCTGTCAATTCAAAGTATATATTGGCCAACGAGACGTTCTGGGCTTTTGCAATATTTGCGAACTTCTCCACAAGTTGCTTATCCTTAAATTGATGCATCGAGAGATTGACTGATATATAGTCCAAATCCAGAAGTTTTGCTTTGATCTCTGCAAAGTCCTTACATACCCTCGCCATGCAGTAGTAGCCCATGGCTGTAATGAGATGATTTTCTTCTGCTATAGGGATAAATACCATAGGCGAAAGCATATTCCCTTCATGGTCTACCATACGCATAAGTGCTTCACAACCCTGTATTTTTTGGGTGGTTAAATTATAAATAGGTTGATACACCACTCTTAGGTGTTGCCTTAAACTATGAGGCTGTAGCATTTTTATAATATCTACCCGTTGCATCATTTGCTGGTGTATCTTTTCTTCGTAGACAACAATTTGATTACCGCCACTTTCTTTGCCTGCCTCAAGTGCTACGTTAGCTTTTTGTAGTGCTACTTTCAGGGTATCTCCCTCTTTTATTTCTCCGATACCTACTGTAGCTGAAAGAGGTATGATACTTCCCTTACGCTTGAAACCATCGTAGATACTTTTTTTCATTTTTTCAAGGATGTGCATTCTTAGCTCTGGTTCTTGTATTTCCACATAAAGTATAAATTCATCTTTATACATATGGGCTATATGACAATCTGTGCTTTCAAATTCCCTTAGCACACCTGATACATAGATAAGCACCTCATCACCTAAGTCATACCCATAAATGCCCTTTACCATATCATAGCCATCTATCTGCAAGATACAAAAAGCTTCTCCCACTCGATCTTTTGCTACTTTTCCTTCTAACAACTTTTGAAAGTCACATCGTGCCATAAGGCCTGTCAAACTATCTCGCTTGAACGTCTCATAACTTTCTTCTTTGTAGAGTTCATGATGTTTTATATAGTATGCAAGCGCTTGGTCTGCCCCTTTCATATGCTCCGTAATCATTCGATTGAGGTAATCTACGACTTTAGTAATATGCTGTATGGTAGCTTCTTTCTCTCGCACTTCCTTTGCTAGCACCCGTATTTCATCTCTATAGGCTTTGTGCAACTTCACATGCCCTTCTATTTTTGGGTACTTATACTTTTTTTGGAGACGCTCTTCATCATTGAAATGCTTGATGACATACCATTCTAAAAAGTAGACTACTTGCTTGATATAGCTTAGCCCCTCTCCGCGACTACATGCATCATACAAGTCTTGAAGAATCTGCATCAGCATCTTATGCTGTTCATCTATTTCCGTAACACCTATCTCTAATTCCTCTGTCCATCTGATCATAGGTCTTCCCCCTTACCTTATGTCCTGTATTTAATATATGCTAGTCTACTGTAGCTGTGACATCCTTAATCCATTTTCCACTTATAATACGTATGCTACTAGAGACCACCTTTAGAATCTCGTCACTTCGTAGTATAAAGAAAATCATAGGGATAGATAACTCCCACTTGAACGCTGCCACAAAGCCTAATGGTACTGCAAAGAACCACATAAAAATAAGGTCATTCACAAATACGAAGAAAGCATCACCGCCTCCGCGTAAGATTCCTACCATTGTGTTAACTGCCAATGACTTAAAGACCATGATAAAGGCTGTCACCACTGCTATCTCCATTGCAATGGCTTTTGTTTCCTCCGTCACATTATAAAGGTTGATAATGAGTGGACTAATCAAGTACGTAATGACCCCTGATAATAAACCTAGTACAATACTGAGTATCACAATGGTTCGTGCATACTCTTTCGTACGGTCTAGATCGCCCTCTCCTATGGTATTACCTATAATAGTCGCTGAAGCATTTCCTATACCAAAGATAAAGACTGTCACTAGTTGGAAGATAACTGTATTAATACTATTTGCTGCTACGACCTGTGTCCCTAAATGCCCTACCACGACACCTACCATCGTACTCCCGATAGACCATAATAATTCATTGACCACCACAGGCGTTGTATTCTTAAAGTATCTACTAAGTAAATCTTTTTCTATATACCATAAGCTTTTAATCTTCAGACATAATTTCTTCTCATAGCGTGCTAAAAAGACGAGAAGCACGACAAACTCTGCAATTCTGGCAATGGTCGTTGCCAATGCTGCCCCTTGTACGCCCATCACTGGTGCACCGAATTTCCCAAAGATTAATACCCAGTTAAAGAAGGTATTAATGACAAGTGATACACTATACACTACCATGGAAATCTTCACCGTCTGTACGGCACGAAGCACCATGATGGTACAGTTGGTCACTGCATAAAACATATAACCGATCGCTACAATGCGTAAGTACTGTGCCCCTAGCACAATAACTTCTTGATCCGTCGTAAATATTTGCATCACTTTCTCTGGTATAAATGCGGCAATACCTATAAATACCAATGTCAGTGCTACACAACAACGGTACATAATCGCCATAATCTTATGTATAGCTGAAATATCATTCTTCCCCCAGTACTGTGCGATCATGACATTACTTCCACCTGCCAGCCCAAACATCAGAAGTGTCAGTACAAAGAAAAGATTGTTGGCAATGGTTGCTGCTGATAACGCCACTTCTCCAAGTGCACCTAGCATCAATGTATCCATCATACTAATCGCAAAAGTTATGAGATTTTGAAAGCCGATAGGTATCGCTATACCTATGATGAGTTTGTAAAATTTCTTGTCTCTTGTTATGTACATTTCTCTAGCCTCTTCTTTATTTCTTTCCCTTTATTTTTTCTTCACTCATTATACAATAAGTTTTATGTTATTCATATAGTAAAAACAAAGAAAGCCTGAGGAATTCCCCAGGCTTTCTTCATCGTTTATCTTTAGTTTTTCTTTAGTATGCTGCTTTATACGCCCCAGCATTTACTTCAAAGTCTTTAATCATAGCTTCCACGGTATCCCATCCTTCTACTGTTGCACCAGCTGCTAAGTGATGACCACCACCGCCGTATTTTGCAGCGATACCATTCACTTGTGGTCCACTGGAACGGAATTCACACATGATTTTATTGGTGCCTGGTACTTCTGCAAAGAAATGCCAGTTCACTAAGCCTTCGATCCCTTTTAAAGTATTTGCTTTACGTGCGGCTACCATATAATTCATATCGAACTTTTCTAATATCGGTGCTGGAATCTTAAGGATCGCTACACCATTTTCACGTATCTCAAAGTTGCTATAGATATAGCCTTCGAACTGTACTTCATTGACCTTACGCTCATAGTACGCTTCATACAATGGTTTTGTATCAAGATCATGTGTGATATGTACAAGTCTTTCAAAGAGACTTGTAGGGTTCTCGATATACTCAAAACGTCCTGTATCTGCGATCATTCCTATATAAAGTGCTTCTCTTGAACGCTTGCTAAACTTAAGTCGACCTTCACTATGGATGACTAAGTCCATAAGCATCACACAAGTCGCTGGATAGCTACTATCCACCCACGTCAATGCTTCAAAAGGTTCGTCGAATGGATGATGGTGGTCTATCTTTAGGATGTAACCGCAGTCATTAAAGCTCTGGTCATCTACACGTGGCGCATTGGCTACGTCTAAAATAACTGCCAAGCTCTTCCCATCTAATGCAACGTCTTCTTTTTTATGCATCTCTCCGATGTAGCCTAGTCTTTCATCATGCTCTCCCATTAAGTATACTTTTTTCCCAGGAAAACTTTCTTCTATGATTTCCTTAAGGGCTACTTGTGCACCATATGAGTCTGGATCTGGATAGACGTGTCTATATAATGCAATGGTGTCATAAGCTTCTAATTTGTCGATAATCTGGTGAATGAGTTCTGTATTCATCATTAGCCTCCCTTTTGATTTGTCTTGCCTTATCTTTATTATATATGAGGTGAAAAAAAAGAAAAGGCTGTCCATTTGGACAACCTCTTCTCTCTATTTATCAAGATTATTGACGTTGAATAGATGTTCCAACTTCTGTTAAAGATTCTTTGATAAATGTATCCATGTCAGCAATGTTTCCATTTACGTATGCTTCGAATTTCTCTTGGATAGTCATACGAGCTGATTGAGCATTGTTTACAGCTGGTGTGTAGTAAGCATTCTCAAGTACTTTTTGTGCTACTGGGAATACTTTTCCGTATACGCCTTCAGCATCTGCTAAAGCAGCCTTAACTGCTTCTGTATCAGCAGCTGATTTACGTACTGGAAGGTAACCTGTTGCTGTAGCAAATTTAGCTGTGTTTTCAGCATTTGTTGCGAATTTGATGAACTCGTAAGCAGCGTATTGCTGTTCTGGTTTTACATCGTTTGTGATGAATAATGAACCACCTTGTTGGATAGCAGCTTTGTCTTTACCTTCAAAGTAAGCTGGTTCTACAACTGCTAATTCAAAAGCACCGTTTGTGTTGATGAATGATGCACCTGCTGTTGAACCTTGGTACATTAACATTTGTTGGTTAGAGAATGGACCTGATAAGAAACCATCTTCACCTGGTGTACGGAAAGCGCCAGCCATAACTTGCTCTTTGTAGAAGTCCATGAATGTTCTTACCCACTCATTGTCTAAGTTAATTGTTCCATTTAATTCTACGAAGTCTTTACCGTCCATTTTTAATGTAGAGATAAATCCGTTTGAACCACTATCGTATCCGAAACCAGCGATACCAAGTTCTGCTTTAGCTTTTTGAGATACTTCAGCTAATTTTTCCATTGTCATTCCTTGAACGTCTTCCATTGTATAGCCGATTTTTTCAAGTAATGTTTTGTTTACGTAGATAACTTCTGTTGACTTAGTCATTGGCATACCGTAAAGTTGACCATCATTCCATTGTGCAACTTCAGCTACGAATGCTTCTACGAAGTCATTCTTAAGATCATCTGCGATACCAACTTCTGAGTGGTTAGCGAATGCGCTCATATCGTAAATTTTGCCTTGCTCAATAAGACCTGTAGCAATATCTGGGTATACGTTGATGATTGCTGGTAATGTATTTGATTGTGAAGCAGCGATAACTTTTTTGTTTAAGTCGCCAACTTTACCTTGTGGTACAGCTGTTACTGTAATTTGCTTATCGTTTGTTGCGTTAAAGTCAGCAATAATTGACTCTAAAGTCTCTTGTTGTTTACCTGACATGTAGTGCCACATTTCGATTGAAACTGGACCATTCATTTCTGGAAGTTTTACTTCTACTACTTCATTTGTACCTTTGTCTGGTGTTGGTGTTGGAGCTGGCTCATTTGAACCACAACCTGTAAATACTGACATCGCAAGAAGTCCTGCCATTGCGCTTGCAAATACTTTTCTTTTCATTTGTTTCACCTCATGTAATTTTTAAGTAAATATTATTTATATAAATGTTATATAAATCAATTAACCTTTAATACCACCTACTGTGATACCGCTCATGATTTTCTTGTGTAAGAAGGCATAAACGACAATAACCGGCATTGTGATGATGGTTGATGCAGCCATCAAGAGCTCGTAGCGATTACCTGCATCTGATTGGAAGGCAGTAAGACCATTTGATAAAAGTCTCATGCTTTCTTTGTTTGTAACAAGAAGTGGCCATAAGAATGAGTTCCATGAGTTGATACCTACAAGGATACAGATTGTGATAATCGATCCTTTAGCCATCGGAACCATAATACGCCATAAGAATTTCCAATCATTAGCTCCGTCTACTTTAGCTGCAAAGTAAAGTTGCTTTGGTGTCTTTAAGAAGAATTCTCTTAACATATAGATATAAAGCACGTTTGCCATATATGGAACAACTAACGCTTGGTAAGTATCCATCCAACGAAGTGCTGCAATCGTTTTGAAGTTAGTGATGATAAGAACTTCACCAGGAATCATCATAGATGCTAAGAATAAAGAGAATATGAAGTCTCTCCCTTTAAATTGTAAGTGTGAGAATGCAAAAGCTGAAAGAATTGCAATGGTTACTGTACTTACAATACTTAGTCCTGTAACGATAATTGTATTGATGAAATATCTACCAAATGGTGCCATACCAAGCGCTTCTGTGTAGTTTTGCCACAGAAAAGCTTCTGGTACAAGTGTTGGTGGTACTTGAATAACCTCAAAACTTGATTTTAAAGAAGAGGCAATCATCCAGTAAAATGGCAAAAGCGTTGCTATGGCCACAAAAGTAAGAAAAAGATATTTTAAGCCGATTTTAACGTCTAATTTATTTTCCATCGTCTGCCTCCTTTTTAGTAATGTAC
>JBOGBZ010000217.1:0-19577 GCA_051656485.1 Cellulosilyticaceae bacterium | reverse complement strand
TTTAACGAATCGTAAGAAATAGATGTAAGAAGTTGTAAGTTATAAAATTTATAATAAAACACAACACTAAAAAAGATGAAGCTAGATAGGGAGACAACGATGATTAAGAAGATGATGAAAAAAAGTGCGTGGGTTGTATGTGGAATAGTAGGGGCAGCGGTGATGTTTAGTTACACACCAAAGACGATACCTGCCATTCACTACCAAGATGAAGTCGGAAACGAGGAAGCGTTATTAGAAAAGATTTTGGAAAAGAAGGAGCTGTACCCAAAGGCGCTCGTAGAACTTGCCATCGCAAAAGCGGAGACAAGGGAATTTGTATATGATTATTTGCTAGAAGAAGCAGCTTTTGCAGAAAAAAACATTACGATTCATGAGGATTACGAAGTAGGTGAGTATCCGCTCTTTTTACAATGGGACAAAAGATGGGGCTATCATACATATGGAGACAATTATATGGCTATCAATGGCTGTGGACCGACGACACTTGCAATGGTTATCGTGGGGCTTACGGGAGATACAACGATTAATCCTATGGAAGTGGCGACGTTTAGCTATGAATCAGGGTATTATGTAAAAAATGTGGGGACAAGCTGGGAGTTGATGACCAAAGGGGCACGTGCATTTGGTGTAAAGGGAGAAGAGCTGCCACTTAGTGAAAGACATATAAAAAATTCACTGTCCAATGATAAGCCTATTATCGCATCCATGGGACCTGGGGATTTTACATCAGCAGGGCATTTTGTACTTTTGACAGGCATTACTGAAGACGGAAAGATCATCGTCAATGACTCTGATAGTAAAATACGAAGCAATCAGGTATGGGATGTAGAAGTGTTTTTAAATCAAGCAAAAAATTTATGGCATTTTTGGAAGTGAAAAAGTAGTTAAAATTTAACAAAATAATAAACACTATTGTTGTATTTTGTGAATAATTGTTATAAAATAAAAGAGAAAAAATAGAAATAATAAACTAGAATGGGGGAATTGAAGTGAAACTAGAGGGGACAAGTGTGTTGATCAGTGATGATTCACTACTTATGCGTAAAAAATTAAAAGATATGGTGATAGCACTAGGCTGTACCCAAGTGATTGAGGCGAGTAATGGTCAAGAAGCCATTCATTTTTATAAGCATTACAAACCACAATTAGTATTTATGGATATTATTATGCCTGAAAAAACAGGCATCGAAGCTACTGAAGAAATTATGGCCTTTGATGCAGCAGCTAATATTATTATTGTTTCTTCCATAGGAACCAACAATAAACTTAAGGATGCATTAAAAGCTGGAGCAAAAGATTTTCTCCAAAAGCCCATTGACCAAGCAAAGGTACAGGAGCTTGTTGAACATTATATGAAATAAGACCATTGCTTTCTAAATAGAACCGTCGTAGAAAACAATGGTTACACAAAGAATAATCAAGGGGTCGCAGACGACGACATGGAGGAGAAAATGTTTACACAATTTTTTGGTAGTTACTTATTAAATCATAAACTTGTTTCAAAAGAGCAGTTAACAGAAGCACTAGAAGTTCAGAAATCAACCCATGTGAAGTTAGGGGTATTAGCTATTAACCAAGGCTTTATGACAGCAGAACAAGTGGATCAATTACATCAGTTACAAGCAACAGTAGATAAACGTATCGGTGATTTGGCAGTAGAAAAAGGCTATATGACAGAAGAGCAAGTAAACTATCTGCTAAACACTCAAAAAACAGGGTATTTACTACTTGGACAAGCACTTGTTGATAAAAGTTATATGACAAATGCAGGGTTTGAAGATGCTATAAAAGCTTATAAAAAAGAATCTTCAATGAAAGATATGATTAAGCGTTTTTACGCATTTACCTCTGAAGAAGTGTATGAGCAACAATTAAGTGATTACATAGGCTTATTATTAAGAAATATTGTTCGCTTTATAGGAGATGACTTTACACCACTCCAACTTCAAGAATTAGAAGTTTATCCTGGGGAATGGGTAGCGACGCAAGAAATAGTTGGTACTTTTAGTGCCCATGTTGCCATAGCTGGTGATGAAAAAGCGTTTGTAGGATTAGCATCTCGTTATGGAGAAGAAAACTTTGAACAGTGTGATGACTATGTGCAGGCAGCGGTCGGTGAATTCTTGAATTTACAAGATGGTTTGTTCTGTGTTAATGAGTCAAATGAACGTGGCTTAGAACTTGATTTACAACCACAGGTGGTAGGTAAGGATCTAAATTTAAAGGTAGCAAAAGCTATGTATAGTATTCCTGTATGTTTTCCATTTGGAACACTCTACTTTATGATTGGACAATAAAACAGAATAGCTTGTTAGAAGAGACCTCGGTAAGTATAATAGACTTAAGTCATTATACTTACCGAGGTTATAAAATGAAAAAATATAAAATGAGCAAACGAATGATTATAGGGCTGGGGATTGTGTGCAGTGCCCTTTTTTTAGGATGGCAAAATAATGGGCTTATGGTAAATGAAATGAGCTATATACATAAAGGTCTGCCAGAGGCTTTTGATGGCTATCGGGTGTTGCAAGTTTCAGATTTACACAATAAAACTTTTGGAAAGCAGCAGCGCCAACTGGTAGAAGCTACAAGAAAAGCAGCACCGGATGTAATCGTAATCACAGGGGATGTGATTGATTGTCATCGCACAGATGTAGAAGCAGCAATGACTTATATTGAGCAGGTAGTGACTTTAGCACCTGTTTACTACGTGTCAGGGAATCATGAAGCTTGGGCAGGGCTTGAAAAGGTGTTAGCAGAAAAGCTAGAATCCATAGGTGTTCACGTGCTTTACGACGAGAAGACACTTTTAGAAATTGATGGAGATGTGATAGAAATAGTGGGGTTGCAAGATAAGATGATACCTGATACAGCTCAGCAATTAGAGCGTTTGATGGATGGTGAGGAAGATGTTTTTACTCTTCTCTTAGCCCATCGCCCAGAATACGTAGAAACTTATAGTCAATACCTAGTAGAACTTGTGTTGAGTGGGCATGCTCATGGGGGGCAGATTCGATTGCCTTTTATAGGTGGTATGTATGCTCCAGGGCAAGGTATAGGGCCTAAGTATACAAGTGGCAGATATGATATAGAAAAAACAACGATGGTAGTGAGTCGTGGCCTCGGAAATAGTGTGTTTCCTTTTAGGGTATTTAATAGGCCAGAACTTGTGGTGATAACATTACAGAAAGGTTAAGAGAAAGTGCAGAAATGCACTTTTTTAAATGCTTTAAAATAATTATTTTAAAATTGGGAATAAATGTTATAATGTATAATGTAAAAGTTTGAAAAGGGTGAAAATAATGCACTATAGAAAGAAAATGTTGCTTAAGCGTATAGGAATAGGGATTCCAAGTTTGGCTATACTGGGACTAAGTAGTTTTTACGTTGTTGTATTATCAGGGTTATTTCCAGGAGTACAAGAATTATGGGTTACAACAGCGATGACGACACTTGATCACAAGTGGTTGGCAACATCATTTATCGATGACGACACGGTTGATGCTATTATGAAGCGTAATTATGTGGATGATACGGGGTATCAAACGGAAACATCACTTGTAAGTGTGCCGGTGGTAAATGAAATGGTCGATCAAGAAGTGGAAGGACAAAAACCCACTGCTCAAAGTAAGGAAGAGGTAGTTTTAGATATGTACGTTGAAGCAGAGGGGTATACTTTGCTTGAAGAGGGGATTTATACAAAGGAAGTAAAAGGGGCGACCTGGGCTGGGAATTTGATGCTTATTAAAGATCCATCTAGGGTAGAACTCACACATACCAAGTATCAATTTGAAAAAGGTCAAACAGTAAAACAAATGGTAGCGGATCAAGGTGCGCGTGCAGGTATTAATGGGGGGGGCTTTGTAGATGGACCAAATTATGATAGCAATGGGGGGCTGCCGGCAGGACTTTTAATGAAGGATGGCATAGTTATTAATCCAAAAGAAGACAATGGTGCTAAGCATAGTGTGATTGGACTGAATAAGGAGCATATATTAGTGCTTGGCAAAATGACTATTAAGGAAGCTTTAGAAGCAGGCATACAAGATTGTGTGACCTTTTCACCTTTTCTTATTGTGAATGGTGACCCTATCATAAAAGAAGGTAATGGCGGATGGGGTATAGCACCAAGGACGGCTTTGGGCCAAAGAGCTAATGGAGAAATCATCTTCTTGGTAATAGATGGGCGACAACCGACCCACAGTATTGGTGTAGATATAAGAGTGTTGCAAGACGTGCTCATGAGTGAAGGATGTATCAACGGAGCGATGGTAGATGGTGGAAGTAGCACTGTTATGGTATATAAAGATACTTTTGTGAACAAACCAAGTCTAGGTAAGGAAAGATGGATTAACAATGCATGGATTGTAAAGTGAACGATAAACTGAAAAGTGCCCATGAATGTTCGAAAAAACTTGCTATATCGGGAGAGTTATGGCATAATAAGCTCTGGTCGAAGAAAGTAGACATAAAACGACTTGAATAGAACTTGAAATTGAATGAAAAGAGGCTAGAAATGTTAGAACGTTATTTTAAACTTAAAGAAAATAATACGAATGTACGGACAGAATTTGTGGCGGGTATGACAACCTTCATGACGATGGCGTATATCTTAATTGTTAATCCATCTATTTTAGCAGCAGCTGGAATGGATCAAGGTGCAGTCTTTACAGCTACTGCGGTATCTGCCATTGTTGCAACACTACTTATGGGGCTTTATGCCAAGTTACCATTTGCACAAGCACCTGGGATGGGGCTTAATGCATATTTTGCTTACACAGTGGTTATAGCTATGGGGTATTCTTTTGAATTTGCATTAACTGCAGTATTATTAGAAGGACTTATCTTTATTCTCTTAACGGTATTTAACGTACGAGAAGCTATTATAGATGCTATTCCTACAAGTATTAAGCAAGCGATTGCCGTAGGGATTGGTCTTTTTATTGCTCTTATCGGTCTTGAAGGTGCAGGTGTTATTATCCATCCTCAAGATGGTGGGACAATTGTTGCCCTTGGGAATATCGTTTCTGGAGCAGGGCTCCTTACGATTATTGGGATTGTCTTAACAAGTATTTTGCTTGCGAGACAAGTAAAAGGTGCTTTGTTTATCGGGATGTTGGCAACTGCGGCTATTGGTATACCGATGGGTGTTATCGATTTACCAACTCAACTCATGAGTATGCCACCTTCTTTAGCACCAACACTTTTCAAATTCGAATTCCATAATATTTTTACAATTGATATGCTTGTTGTGTTATTCACACTTTTATTTATGGATATGTTTGATACCATAGGTACTTTAGTGGGCGTTGCTACTAAAGCAAAAATGCTTGATGCAGAAGGCAAAGTACCCAATGTAAAGAAAGCTTTATTTGCTGATGCTATTGGTACAACTGTAGGAGCGTGTCTTGGAACAAGTACAGTAAGTACTTTCGTAGAAAGTGCATCAGGGGTTGCTGAAGGTGGACGTACAGGTTTAACAGCAGTCGCTACCGCGATGATGTTTGGTGTTGCTTTATTCTTCTCACCTGTATTTGGTGTTATTACACCGGCAGTTACAGCATCAGCATTAGTGTTAGTAGGTTTATTTATGATTGAGCCTATTAAAGCGATCAACCTTGAAGATTATACAGAAGCGATTCCAGCATTCTTGACGATCATTATGATGCCACTAAGTTACTCGATTTCAGATGGGATTGTATTTGGGGTTATCTCTTACATCATCTTAAAGTGTGCTACAGGTAAGTTTAAAGAAGTGAATGTAGCAACGGTCATTGTTGCCATTGTATTTCTTTTGAAATTCGTGATTCATTAATACACAGGCGATCTTTTAAAAAGATCGCTTTTTTTTTATAGTGCTAAATAAAACGTATAAAAAGAAGCTGAAAAACATATAAATAAATAGGACATAGGTCAAATTTGTATTGACATTTTAGAATATATATGGCATCATAAGCACGACAATAAAATAAGTACAGTCACAAGGTGCATATGCTTAATAGGGAAAGTTAAAAACTGCAGCCCCCGCTACTGTGGATAGGGACAAAGGTGAGAGATACCACTGTAATCAATAGGTTATGGTAAGGTTCACCGGAGGATGAACTATCAGCCAGGAGACCTGCCTTTTGATGAATGACGTATTCTTTCGGTGGGAGAGACATAGGCATGTGTATTCGAGGAAGTATCTAATAGATGCTTAATTATCACGACAAAATGTTTATGTTAGCAAGGGAAGATACTTGCTAACTTTTTTATTGCCATAAATTTGAAAGCAGAAGGGAATGGGTAATTCATGAAAATCAAACAATTAGCAATGATCGTACTTGCATCAACAGTCGTATTAGGAGGATGTAGTACACCAGAAGTAGAAAAACCAGTTGTAGAAACACAGACACCAAAGAAAGAGGAAGCGGCAGCTTTTCCTGTGACCTTTACAGATTCATTAGGTGTTGAAGTTACAGTAGCAGAGGAACCACAGCGTATTGTGTCTCTCGCACCAAGTACGACAGAAATTCTGTATTTCTTGGGCGTAGAAGAAAAAATAGTTGGTAGAACGAAGTATTGTTCATACCCAGAAAGTTTGAGTGAAGTAGCAGAAATAGGTGGGACATCAGATCCTAACGTTGAGGCAGTTATTGACCTAAATCCAGATTTAGTAGTAGCATCAACTCATACATCAGAAGAGGTTATGGCGAAGCTAAGAGAAGTAGGGATTCCAGTAGCGTTTTTAAATGAGCAAGAGAGTGTAGAAGGTACTTACTCTGCCATTGAAAATATCGGACTTCTTATTGGCGCACAAACGAAAGCAGAAGAAGTAGTAGAGAGTATGAAGGCGTCTATAGCAGCGACAACTGAAAAGGTAAAGAAAGCTACAGAAGGTAAAGAACTACCAAAAGTATACTATATGATGTGGTATGGTGATAGTGATTCAACTGCAGGTGGTGATACATTTATCGGTGAACTTATCCGTCTGGCAGGTGGAAAGAACATTGCTGAAGACGTGATGGGATGGTCAATTACAAAAGAAGTTATAGCGGAACAAGATCCAGATATCATCATCGTTCCAACTGGTAATGGCATTGCAGAAGCCATTGTAGATGCACCATTTTATAAAGATTTACGTGCAGTAAAAGAAGGGAAAGTATTTGAAATTGATAAAGATATGATTTCAAGACAAGCACCAAGAATTGCAGATGTATTTGAAGATTTAGCGATGATTATTCATCCTGAGATTAACTAGTGAATTGGATAAAAAATAGAGGGGAAGGAAATATAAAATTTTTATATTTCCTTCTTCTTGTAAGTGTTATTACCCTTGGGCTTGTATCCATCACGATTGGCGTGGCGAATATTACGGTGGGTGAAACCATACAGATTTTACTGAATCAACTTTTTAACTTTCCTATAAATGAGACTATTTCTGCAGGTCAACAAACAATTATTTTACAAGTGCGTGTGCCAAGGATTTTACTGGCGATGCTTACAGGTGCTAACTTAGCGGTAACGGGCGCTATCTATCAGTCTTTATTTAGAAATGCAATGGCAGATCCTTTTATGCTAGGGATTTCTTCAGGAGCATCATTAGGAGCGGGCATAGGTTTTCTAATAGGTGGATTTATACCTGCATATGCTTTTGGTGGAGCTATTGTGGCAAATATACTGGTAGTCGTGCTGGCAGGCAGTAAGGGGCAGGTATCGACGATTCGATTGCTTTTAGGCGGTATGGCGATTAATTACTTTTTTTCTTCTTTCTTATCGCTTATAAGGACGTATTCGCCTGATAGGAATCTAACCCTTTTTTCATGGGGCATGGGTTCTTTGGCAGGAGGTTCTTATGAACGTGTCGGTATTCTCGCCGTGCTTTCTATTCCTATCTTAACCGTGTTTTATATCTATCGTAAGGAATTGAACTTACTCAGTTTAGGTGATGATCATGCCAAGAGTTTAGGCGTAGATGTGAATCGCATTCGCAAGCTATTTTTAGTTTTAAGTAGTTTAGTTATTGCGGCAACAGTAAGCTTTACGGGAACAGTAGGCTTTGTAGGGCTTATCATTCCACATATGGTTAGATTGCTGTTTGGATCTAATTACAAATATACTTTGCTCATTAACCTCTTTTTTGGTATGCTGTTTGTAATGTTGTGTGACAATATATCGAGAACATTTATACCAAGTTCTGAAGTGCCATTAGGCATTGTCACCTCTTTGTTTGGCGCACCTTATTTTATGTATCTTATTTATCAAGACCGTAAGAGGAGTATAACATGATTGAGATTAGACAGCTTACTTATCACATTCAGGATAAAGTCATTTTAGACTGTATCGATTTGGATATTAGAAAAAATAGCATTTATGGCATTATCGGACCTAATGGAGCGGGAAAAAGCACCTTACTTAAGCACATCATGGGGCTTATTCCAGCACCTACACAAACTGTGTTTACCGAAGGAAAAGATATCCTCAGTTTTTCTGCTAAAGACTATGCCAAAAAATGTAGTTTTGTTTTTCAGGAAAATGGTAGGGATTTAGATTTTACGGTGGAAGAGATGGTCGGGATGGGGCGGTATCCTTACTTAGATTTATTTGGTAATCTGACCAGTGAGGATCAAGAAATGATTCATCAGATTTTAAAAGATTTAGGGCTAGAAGAACTGAAAAAGCGTTCGATACGTCACTTAAGTGGTGGAGAGGCTCAGAAAGTCTTTATCGGAAGAGCATTGGCACAGCAGACGCCACTGCTGCTTCTGGATGAGCCCACATCTATGCTGGATATTCATAATAGCATTGAGTTATTAAGCGTACTAAAGAAAATCCAACAAAAGTATGCATTAACCATTGTGATGGTCATGCATGATTTGAATTTAGCTTTTCAATTTTGTGAAAATATGATATTGTTAAAAAATGGAAAAATTATCTTGTCAGATACGAGAGAAGTGGTGTTACATAGCCCGGAGTTACAAGAAGTCTATCAGCACAAGCTACGTATTTTGCAAGATGAAGAAGCGACTTATATTGTTCCGCGTCCATTGGAGAAAGGAGTTTGTCTATGATTACCTTAGTATTAGGTGGTGCACGTAGTGGGAAAAGTACTTTTGCAGAAGCAAAGGCCAGAGCATTACAGGCAGAACAAAAAACAGATGTGCTTTACATTGCTACCGCTATAGGATTTGATGCCGCAATGAAAGATCGTATCAAAAAACATCAGGCATCTCGTCCGACTTCGTGGCATACACTAGAACAATATAAAGCTTTTGAAACACTAGGTGATGTAGAAGCTTTTAAAAAAAGTGACGTTATTTTACTAGACTGTATGACGTTGATGATTACGAATTTGTTACTTGAATCAGAAGAAGACTTTGATCATATCTCGTGTGAACAAGTCGATGTCATAGAGCACCTCATTACAGAGCAAGTCATCACCTTTGTAGAGGTGTGTAAAGAGGCAAATAAAAGCTTGATTATTGTAGCAAATGAAGTAGGACTAGGCCTTGTTCCGGCGTATAAGCTAGGAAGCATCTTTAGAGATATAGCTGGCCGAATCAATCAAATACTAGCTAAGGAAGCACAACAAGTATACTTACTAACGGCAGGAATACCATTAACATTAAAAGAAAAAGAATGATTTTTTTAGGGGGAATTGTGTCAGTGGTAAAAGATAAGGTAACTTGTGAAAATTGTAAGCATAGTTTGAAAAAACACCAGAGGTTTTACACGTATGATAATCGCGAAGTTGATTTTTATGAATGGTATTGCATGAAGGGAAAGCAAGGCAAACCTCATATGGATAAGCAAAAAGAATGTGTCGCATGGGAAGCACCTAACCAATAAGTTGATTATTGGTTAGGTGCTTTATGTTTTGCATTATGTCTACATATTGTGTATAATGTAAATGAAAAATATACTATAGGACAAAAGAATCAACATGGTGGTGCAAAATGATAAAAATAGCAATTTGTGATGACAGTATGCAAGAAAGGAAGCTTTTGGAAAGTTATATTCAAGCATATGCAGACAAAAATGGCGTAGAATGCGTGATGAATACCTACGAGTCAGGTGAAGCGATGTATGAAGCCTTCAACAAGATACCGTTTGATCTTATTTTTTTAGATATTTATATGGATCAAATGACAGGTATTGATTTGGCAAAAAAAATACGAGAAGTCAATGACACCACTCCAATTATCTTTACGACATCTTCTAAAGAGCATGCTTTAGAAGCGTATCATTATCGGGTATTTCAGTATCTGATTAAACCGCTTCAGTATGAGGCTGTTGAGCAAGTTTTAAAAGAGAGTTTAAAATATATCACGTATTATACCAATACGGAGTGTATGTTGCCAGTTGCAGATGGTTATCTGAAGATGGACCTTAGCGATATTTATTATATCGAAAGTAATGTCCGAAAAACCATCATACATTCGGTACAGGGACAACATGGGTGTAGCTACAATATTAATACCTTCGAAGAAAAGCTTAAAGATAAGGGCTTTGCAAGATGTCACAGAAGTTTCATTGTTAATTTGCAACAAGTTCAAGTGTTGAAAGTAGGCGGAATTGTCTTAAAAAACAATGAAACAGTCTATATGAGTAAGTACAAACAAAAAGAAGTGAAAAAGCAGCTTCTAGAATGTTATGGAGGACTTGTGTAGAGATGAATCAATTATGGCATTTAAGCAATGTATTTATCGGTTGTGTGGAACTTGCGTTGGGATTGATGATTACAGATATTTATATGAAAAGGCGAGAGCGTAATAAAAAATATATAGCGTCATTATATGTGCTGGATTTTGTGATTTTATATAGCTTAGGACTGATACTGGAGCCATCACTAATAAAGGGGTTACTATCGATTGGTCTTATATTCATCAATATGTTGTTGTTATATGAAGGGCGCTGGGAAAAACTGCTCCTTATCTTGGCGGCATGGAGCGGAGTGACTATCGTATCAGACAGTTTGGCAATCAGTATTTGGGCGGATTTCTTGGAAACCACATCCACATTTCCTGTACAGTATAATGTGATACGAACGTTGATGGGTATTGCAGCAAAGGTAGTAGCTATTATGCAAGTGCATGTTTATTATCGTTTGGCTAATCGAAGAGAAATTCCTTTTTCATATGGGCAATTACCACTTCACTTAGCGCCGGTGATTACTATTTTGGTAATAGACCTTATTATTGTATACGGCGTTAGACCTGTTATTGATGCAAAAGAAAGTATCCTAATTATTAGTGTTTGTATGGGACTTTTGGTGAGTAATATTTTCACATGGAAAATCTTTAATGGGATGATTTTTGCTGACCGTGCAAGACGACATTCGGTTTATATCCAAAATAAAATGAAAGAACAATATAAACATTATTTAACGATAGAACAAAATCAAGAAGAGATTCGTAAGCTTTATCATGATATGCATAACCATCTATATTGTATCGGAGGATTGATTAAAAATAATCATCTTGATCAAGCGAGCAACTATGTGGAAGAGGTATCACAGAAGTTACATGACTTGAGAAATGAGGTTCGTACTGGGCATTACATATTAGATGTTATCCTTAGAGAAAAATATCATCAAGCAAAAAGTCATGGGATTGATATGGAGATACAGGTGCAAGGTGAATTAATGACCTTTATAAAGGATATTGATTTATGCAGTATTTACGGGAATTTACTAGATAATGCGCTAGAGGCTTGTATGGCTATGAAAAAGCAAGATACAACTTCAAAGACGATTATTCAAGTAAAGACTCTAGAAGTAAAAGGAGTCAAGTTGGTGAGTGTATCCAATACCCATCAAACCCTTATTCAAAAAAAACAAGGACATTTGCTTACAACAAAGAAAGATAAAAAGATGCACGGCATGGGCCTGGGGAATGTGAGGAATATTACTGAGGCGTACGATGGTGCGTTGCATATGAACTATGATGAAGAGTGGTTCCATGTTAAATTAATCTTTTAACTTCCAAATATGTCGTAATTCATCCTATTTATGTTAAAAGTGTTGCTTGAATGTAAGAAAAATGGTATTCTTTAGTGGAATCTGAAGGGGTAAAAGATTCAAAGGGAATGCTATAAAAGTCCACAGTCGGGTGTGGGAGAACAGGGTTTAGGTAAAAGACAACCGCGAACGTACGGGAACGTTCATGGGTTGTCTTTTTTTAGAATATAGGATAAAATAGAATTGCAAAATATGGTTCCACAAAGGAGAAAAAACATGGAAAAGTTCAAAACAAGTGGTGTTTGTGCCAAAGAAATTTTATTTGAAATTGAGGATAATAAAATTAAGGAAGTTTCATTTGTAAATGGATGTGATGGCAATACAACAGGTGTTGCAATTCTTGCAAAAGGTATGGACGTTAATGAAGTTATCGCAAGACTTCGCGGAATTGACTGTAGAGGAAGAGGCACATCTTGCCCAGACCAGTTAGCACAAGCTCTTGAAAATTATATGAAACAAAACTAAAAAAGTAGAATTATTCTACTTTTTTTCTCTTTTTAATATATATGATAATGACTCCTATACTTGAAAGGAAATAAAACATGAAATTAGTTGTACAAAAATTTGGTGGAACTTCTGTAGCGACGCCAGAAGCAAGAAAGGCAGTTCTAAACAAAATTATTGAAGCGAAGCAGGAAGATGTCATGCCAGTAGTCGTTGTATCGGCCATGGGAAGAAACGGTGATCCTTATGCGACAGATACGATGCTTAACTTTGTGCTCCAACAAGCGGGGACGATCAATGATAGAGAATATGATATGCTTCTTTCGTGTGGAGAAATTATCTCTGCGGTTACCTTGGCAACGATGCTGAGTAATGCAGGCTATCCTGCTGTGGCTCTAACGGGGGGGCAAGGTGGTATTGTGACTGATAATCGCCATAAAAGTGCAGATCTCCTTTATGGAAAAAACGATCAAGTGATGAAGTATGTAGAAAAAGGTATAATCCCTATTGTAGCAGGTTTTCAAGGGGTCACAGTAGATGGTGAAATAACGACACTCGGAAGAGGTGGTAGTGATACGACAGCATCTATGCTAGGTGGCATGCTAGGCGCAGAACGTATCGAAATCTTTACGGATGTAGATGGCATTATGACAGCGGACCCAAGAGTGTGTGAGAAAGCAACGATTATACCAGCTATTAGCTACAATGAAATTTTCCAAATGGCAGATAGCGGTGCCAAAGTTATTCATCCACGAGCAGTTGAATACGCGATGCGTTCAAATATACCACTCTACATTAAAAATACCTTTAGTGATGCAGAAGGTACATGTATTTGTCAGGCAGTTAAAAAGCCTGCAGAAGCACAAGAACTGAAAGTTATTACTGGAGTGGCGCATCGTAGTAGTCGTATACAAGTTAAAGTGCTCCAACCTATTGATAAGGAAGAAGAAATTCTAGAAGCGATTGCAAATGCAGCGATAAGTATAGACCTTATCAATATTCTGCCAGAGTTCAAGATCTTTACGATTAGTAATGAAGACAAGGAGAAGTTAGAAACGCTTCTTAAAGACTTCGGGTATGGCTACGAGTTTACTTTAGATTGCTGTAAGATAACGGCTATTGGTGAACGTATGACAGGTGTACCGGGTGTTATGGCACGTATTATTAAAGCGTTGACACGTGCTGGTGTGAAGGTACTTCAGACGGCTGACTCACTAACAACCATTGCATGTCTTATTAAAGAAGAACATTTGAAACAAGCAGTCAATGCCTTACACGAAGAGTTTGACCTTTAATGTATGAACTTCGTATTTTTATTGCATACTAATGGTAAAAATACAGAAGAGAGGTCGATAAAATGATGAATCGTACCATAGCTTTACAAGAAAAGCTTTTACCAGCTTTTCAAAATAGCATCCAACAAGATGATGCTCACGCTGAAGGGGACCCAAAAGCATCTAAAAATACAGCTGCTGATGAGGTGGAGGATAGTGAAAAGACCAATGCAAGTGTGAAAGAGTTTGGGCAGCTACCCACTGAAAATGAAGAAGCAAGTGGTATTCACTGTCTCACGATTATTGGGCAAATTGAGGGGCATGTAAGCATGCCCCCACAAAATAAAACTACCAAGTACGAGCACATTATTCCTCAATTAGTAGGATTGACAGAAGAGCCTAAAATAAAAGGCGTTCTTCTTGTGTTAAACACAGTAGGTGGTGATGTAGAAGCAGGCCTTGCTATAGCAGAACTACTAGCAAGCTTTGAAAAGCCGGTGGTTTCACTTGTGTTAGGCGGCGCACATTCAATCGGTGTGCCTATAGCAGTATCGAGTGACTATTCTTTTATTACGCCGAGTGCTACCATGACACTGCATCCTGTGCGAATGAATGGGACAGTACTGGGTGTTGTGCAAACTTTTGAGTACTTTGACCAAATGCAAGAACGTATCGTTGAGTTTGTATCCCACAATTCAGGGATTACAGCAGAGCGTTTTAGATCCCTTATGTTAGATACAGGAAAACTTGCAAAAGATATGGGAACCATCCTTGTAGGCCAAGAAGCTGTGGATGAGAAACTCATCGACGAACTAGGTGGGCTTAAGGATGCGATGCATAAATTAAAAGCACTCATTAAAGAACAAGAGGTGAAAGGATGATACACTATGCTATTATACCTGTTTATGAATCGGAAGAGGCGGCGCCTATCTATGAAGAAGTAGCTTACAAGGGGTATGAACTTTTAGCTTGTAAGACAGAATGGGGGTATATTGTCGAGCGTATTTACTCCACAAATCCTGTAGATTTTATCAATCCTGAAATAACACCTGGTGCAGTATTGGAGAATAGCTTCATTAATAAAAAGATTCAATAATTTATCAAAAAATGCTATAATAATAGATGTGCAAAAGCACATCTATTTTTTAGTGCAAAGTTATAAAAACAATGGTCGTGTCGATTCGAAGACTAGATAAGGGGGGAGATATTTTATGAAAAAGAAAACGACAACTAAAAATAAGAAAAAAAAGAAAACAGCCAGTGTCGATTTGTTTACAGAAATGATAGGCATTTGCATTATTGGTTTGGCAATCCTTGTATTAGCAAGCTTGTTTACCGATCAAGTGGGTATGATAGGCGAGGGAATCAGAACGTTATTTGTAGGTTTATTTGGTGTAGGTGGTTATATACTTCCCTTTATAGGTGTCGGACTAGGGGCTCTTTATATAAAAGCAGACTTTAAAAAGATAACACTAAGCATACAGTGTGTCGTACCACTGCTGACGATGGTTATGGTATTTTTCCATTTGGTTCAGTACGGACAAGATACCTATTTATCACTGATGAGTTTTGATTATATACGCTTAGGTGCATGGAGCAATGGCGGCTGGTTTGGTGCAGTTGTAGCATCAGCCTTACTTCAATTACTAGGACTGTATGGGACGTACATTTTACTAGCGGTTTTATTAGGCGTATGGATTGTAGTGGTCACACAATTTCCACTGTTCTCATGGTTGCAAGAAAAGATCATTAAGAGTGTGCAGCACCTAAAAGGTGCATGGGATGAAAAATGTGACCAACAACGTGAAGCACGTGCGTTAAGTAAACAGCAGAAGAAAGAATCTAAAAAGCAAGAGAAAAAAGAAGTGATCAAAGAAGCTGAAGCGAATAAGCCGTCAGAAAGTGCGTTTGAGCATCCGCCTATTATCATCAATCATAGTGGTGAAAGCAATGCGGTAGGTAGTTGGGCAGAAGAAAGTGCCGCTACCGCTGAAGTGAATCATCCACGCACTGAGGGCGATATTCAAAAAGCACCGAAAGAAAAGGTTAATAAAGAAGAGCTTCAAAAAACATGGGATGAAATCACAGCTAGCGAACAAGCAAACTGTGTCTATACTTACCCATCAGTTGAATTACTACATAAAAAAGAAACAAAGGGAAATAGTAAAATAAGTTCTAGAGATTCATTAGCACATGCTAAAAAGCTAGAAGATACACTCATGAGCTTTGGCGTCGAGGCAAAAGTAACAGAGATTAATCAAGGGCCAACGGTTACGAGATATGAGCTTCAACCAAAGCAAGGTGTCAAGGTAAGCAAAATTGTTAACTTGGCAGATGACATTGCATTGAATTTAGCAGCGTCGGGGATACGTATAGAAGCGCCTATTCCTGGAAAAGCCGCTGTAGGTATAGAAGTGCCTAATGAGAGTAGTGAAGTGGTGTATTTAAGAGAAGTTATTGATACAGATCAGTTTGCAGCCTTCCCATCTAAGCTTGCTTTTGCATTAGGGAGAGATATCGCAGGGAAACCAATCATTACAGACATTGGTAAAATGCCACATATGCTTATTGCAGGTGCCACAGGTTCAGGGAAAAGTGTATGTATCAATACCTTGATTACAAGTATTTTATATAAGGCAAAGCCATCTGAAGTTAAACTTATCATGATAGACCCTAAAGTTGTAGAACTTAATGTTTATAACGGGATACCTCATCTGATGATACCTGTGGTGACAGATCCTAAGAAAGCTGCAGGTGCACTGAGCTGGGCTGTCAATGAAATGACTAAACGTTATCAGCTGTTTGCAGAAAACAATGTGCGTGATATGAAAGGCTATAATGGGAAAATGGTCGATGAGACCTTGAAGATGCCAAATATTATTATTATTATAGATGAGCTTGCAGACCTTATGATGACGGCTGCAAAAGAAGTTGAAGATGCTATTTGCCGTCTAGCACAAATGGCACGTGCAGCGGGGATTCACTTGGTCATTGCTACCCAGAGACCATCCGTTGATGTTATTACAGGTGTTATTAAAGCGAATATCCCTTCAAGATTAGCCTTTGCAGTATCTTCAGGGATTGACTCACGCACAATTCTAGATATGAATGGTGCTGAGAAATTACTTGGAAAAGGTGATATGCTCTTTTACCCAGTAGGGGAATCTAAACCAATCCGTATACAAGGTGCTTTTATTTCTGATAAAGAAGTAGAAAGTATCGTAGAAGCAGTGAAACAAACTGGCGAGGTGCAATACGAAGAAGCTATTATGGAGAGTATTGCTACCCCAGCTGTTCAAATAGAAGGTCAAGAAGAGGATGAACTTATCCATGAAGCTATTCAACTTACGGTTGGAAAGGACAAGCTTTCTATTTCTATGTTACAACGTTATTTCCGCATAGGATTCAATCGTGCCTCACGTCTGATGGAAGCATTAGAAGCCAGAGGTATCGTGGGACCGGATGAAGGAAGTAAACCAAGAAAAGTATTACAAACCATTACACACAAGGAGGAAGAATGATGTTTAAGTCAGATATTGAAATCGCACAAGAAGCAAAGTTAGTACATATTACTGAGGTGGCGGAAAAAGCAGGTATTGATGCAGATGACCTAGAACACTACGGCAAATACAAAGCTAAGCTAAGTAATGACTTATTTGAAAAAGTAAAAGATAAAAAAGATGGTAAACTTGTACTTGTGACAGCTACCAACCCTACACCAGCAGGTGAAGGAAAAACAACGATTACAGTAGGGCTTGGACAAGCTTTATGCCAGATCGGAAAGAATGCACTGATTGCCCTTCGTGAACCTTCACTTGGACCTTGTATGGGGATCAAAGGTGGTGCAGCAGGTGGTGGCTATAGCCAAGTAGTGCCAATGGAAGATATCAACCTTCATTTTACTGGGGATATTCATGCTATTGGTGCTGCTAATAATCTACTTGCTTCGATGATTGATAATCACATTCATCATGGAAACCAACTAGGTATTGATTTGAGAACGATTACCTGGAAACGCTGTGTGGATTTAAATGACCGTGCGTTAAGAGATATCGTTGTAGGACTAGGGGGGGCTATCAATGGTATGCCGCGTCAAGACGGCTTTATGATTACAGTTGCCTCAGAAATTATGGCAATCCTGTGCCTAGCTAATGATTTAGTGGATCTTAAAGAAAAAATTGCAAATATTATTATTGGGTATAGCTTTGACGGAAAGCCTGTTATGGCAAGAGATTTAAATGCCCAAGGTGCGATGGCGACACTTCTAAAAGATGCGATCAATCCAAATCTTGTACAAACACTTGAGAATACACCAGTTATTATGCATGGTGGTCCTTTTGCCAATATAGCACATGGATGTAATAGCGTTCGTGGGACAAAGCTAGCCCTTAAACTGGGGGATATCGTCGTGACAGAAGCGGGCTTCGGTGCAGACTTAGGGGCGGAAAAATTCTTAGATATCAAGTGTAGAAAAGCAGATCTTAAGCCAGATGCAGTAGTGCTTGTGACAACGATTCGTGCCCTAAAATACAATGGTGGCATGGCTAAAGAAGACTTAAAAGAAGAAAGTATTGAAGCGTTAGAGAAGGGGATTAGCAACTTAGAAAAGCATATCGAAAATCTTCAAAAATACGGGGTGCCAGTAGTTGTAACCCTCAATCAATTTGTGACAGATACAGAAAAAGAGATAGCTTATGTGGAAGCGCATTGCCATAGTCTAGGTGCGGACTTTGCACCAGCTACAGTGTGGGAACATGGTGGCAAAGGTGGCGTTCTATTAGCAGAAAAATTAGTAGAAGTATTAGAAACAAAAGAAAGTAACTTTGAGTTCCTTTATAAAGATGAGCTAAGTGTTGAAGAAAAGATTAGAACCATTGCTACAGAAATTTATGGTGCAGCAGATGTTAAGATTGAACCAGCTGCCAAAAAGATTATCGCTAAGATTAATGAACTAGGTCTTAGTCATCTACCAGTATGTATGGCTAAAAATCAATACTCATTATCAGATGATCCAAAAGCACTTGGAAGACCTGAGGGCTTTACAACAACTATAAGAGAAGTTAGAATATCAGCAGGTGCAGGCTTTATCGTTGCGTTGACAGGAAGTGTCATGACGATGCCTGGTTTACCGAAGAAGCCAGCTGCAGAAGCTATCGATATTAATGGTAGCGGTGTGGTTACCGGTTTGTTCTAACATAAAGAGAGATTAATGAGGGGTGTATGTATGATAGAGACAAAAATAATAGATGGTTTAGGCGTTTCAAACCAGATTAAAGATGAGTTGAAAGAAAAAGTAGCGAAGCTTAAAGATGAGGGGATCACACCAGGCCTTGCAGTAGTATTAGTAGGCGAGAACAGTGCATCAAAAGTCTATGTGAATAATAAGAAAAAAGCTTGTGAATACATAGGCATCAAATCATTCGCTTATGAATTGCCAGCAGAGACAAGTGAAGAGAGCTTACTTGAGTTAGTAGCGACGCTTAATGAAGATACGAATGTCCATGGTATACTTGTACAGCTACCATTACCAAAGCATATCGATGAGAAAAAAGTCATCCATGCGATTTCACCACAAAAAGATGTGGATGGATTCCATGTAGAAAGTATGGGCGCTTTATGTGTAGGGATGGACGGTTTTGTGTGTTGTACACCTGCAGGGGTGATGGAACTCCTTAAACGCTATCAGATTGAAATTGCAGGTAAAAAATGTGTGGTAGTGGGTAGAAGTAATATCGTTGGTAAGCCAATGAGTTTGCTTTTATTGCAAGAACATGGTACAGTAACTATGTGTCATTCGAGAACACAAAATTTAACAGAAGAATTACAACAAGCAGACATTGTTGTAGCTGCCGTAGGTG
>JBOGBZ010000216.1:0-9638 GCA_051656485.1 Cellulosilyticaceae bacterium | reverse complement strand
AGCGCTTTATTGATCGTATGTCCTATCAATTTCATAGACAAGAAATGGTGGCAAAACCTGCATTAATCGTTGTCACAACTGATGGTGGTGGCAGTAAGCAAGTTTATAAATACCTTAAGATGACGCTAGTCGGATGGGGTATGGACGTTGTTGGCAACATACAAATAGCAGCACCTATGTATTTTGAAAATCGCACACCAAAAAGTGCTTTTGGGTATTATGCCTATTATCATGATCAGCGCCACAAACATCTCACAGCCACGACTGCTAAATTTTCCGCTAAACTAAATGCTCACGCGCTAAAAGTCCCTAGCTTTTATGACCTCTTTATGTTCAATTGTCTTAGAAGTAAGACTTATACCTCTAAAGTGGACCGCTTATTCTGGGAAGAAAAAGGTTGGCTTGATAAAAACTACTTCTACGATATAAAACTTAACCCACTAAAGAAACTTTTCGGTAGTATGATGAAGCAATTTATCCATCTGGCTGGTAGTAGGTATTTAAAAAACAATGCACCATCTGCAGTCATTTTATCACCCGAAGAGTATTCAAGGCTTGCTGAACTTGAGGAGGACTATGCATTACTTCTTGAGGCTACAAATCGTCTTGCACAAACTGATGCCTCATCAACCCTTCCTTTTGAAGCCGTAATGGCTAACTTAGGTATTAGTGAAGAAGATTTAGACGATGCAGAGGATGTTATAAGTGAATGAACTGGCAAATTGAATTCTCAGAAGTACGCTATTTTCTCCTATACTTCATCAACCAAATAATCAGTATGATAGCCCTTGTGCCGCCAAATAGTAGCCACCCTAAAACGCCTAATACAATTAAAAGAAAACCAATAAATCCATCTCCCATAAGTGGTTTATCACTAGGTACAGTATTAGCTATGTAAATAGGTAGTAAAAAGAGTGGCAAGTTAGGTAACACCATTCCTATATACCACTTCTTTCCCTTAGAAAAATAAACGATGCTTACCAAGTAGGCAATGATCACTATAATCGCCACTATTAATAGAATCATTCCTATACGTATCCCCTGCATCCAAACTCCCCCTCTACTAAAAAATCCTAGAACACACTTATCTTATGTTCTAGGATCTACTCTGCTGTATTGTCTTTATTATACGCTCTTTCTTCTACAAATGCCATACACCAAACCTTTCATCTATTGAAAATCATTTGAATTGTGTTATACTTGATAAAACTTATTTTCAACTAAATTTTTTAGATTACCCTGAAAGGAGCAATGATTGATGACTAATGACACACTCACCATTCGCGTTGCAACACCAGATGATGCAGCACAACTCTTAGCCATTTATGCCTACTATGTAAAAGAAACAGCTATTACTTTTGAATATGAAGTACCTACTCTTGAAACATTCCAAGAACGTATACAAAATACCCTCAAAAAATATCCGTATATTGTAGCCGAAAGTGAGGGTGCACTTCTTGGCTATGCTTATGCCGGTGCCTTCGTGGGAAGGGCTGCTTATGATTGGGCTGTGGAAACCACCATTTATTTAAATCCCCGCCATAAAAAAATGGGCCTTGGCAAAAAACTTTATGATGTATTAGAAACAATCGTCAAAGCACAAAATATCCTAAATATGAATGCTTGTATCGCTTATCCAGACTTAGAAGATGAGCATTTAACCAAAAACAGTGTGCAATTTCATGAGCACTTAGGTTACCGTTTCGTTGGTGAATTCCATAAGTGTGGCTATAAATTCGGGAAGTGGTACAACATGGTGTGGATGGAGAAACTTATAGGTGTACATCCTTCTACCCCATCGCCTATCATACCTTTCCCAAATTTAAGTGCTACTGCCTTACCTTTGCCGCTTCAATTTACCTGTGTTATATAAAAACATAAAAAGTGCCATGCCACAAATGATGACATATCCAAGTCCACTGTACGCATCTGGTACTTGCCCAAAGAACATAAAGCCTAGTATGGCAGAAAAGATAATCTGCGAATAATCATACACAGAAATCTCCTTGGCTGGTGCATAGCAATAAGCTGCTGTGATGGCAAACTGTCCACCTGATGCTGCAAGTCCTGCTAAGAGTAAATACCCGACTTGTACCATAGACATCGGCTGGTAGCCAAAAATTAAGAACGGTAGTGTCACCACACATGAAAAGCTGGAGAAGAAAAAGACAATAAAGGGGCCTTTCTCTCCTTTTTGTCCCAGTATCCTCACGAATGTATACGCCGCTCCTGCTGCCATCCCTCCGGTAAATCCTATGAGAGCTGGTATAAGTGCTGCATTTTGAAAACTCGGCTTAATAATAAGTAGACTTCCTATAAATGCTCCTACAAGGGAAAGTCCCTGTACCCAGTCTATCTTTTCCTTAAGAAGTAGGTAGCTAAATACGATGGCAAAGAAAGGTGACATCTTGTTGAGCATGGATGCATCTGCTAACACCAATTGATCAATGGCATAGAAATTACAGAGTATCCCCAGTGTCCCAAAAGTAGAACGTAAAATGAGATACTTTAAGTTTTCTTTTTTATACCCAAAGCCTAACCCCTGCTTCTTAAGTATAATGGCAGCAAAAATAAGTGCTACCAAATTACGAAAGAAGCTTTTTTGTACAGACGGCAAGTCACCTGCCAAGCGTACAAATGTATTCATAAAGGCAAAACACAATGCTGATAATAAAATATAGAGTATACCTTTGTATTTTTGATTCATTACTTTTTCCTCCAATCTTTAGTAGTATAGCACACCAGCTCGTCACTATACATAACTATGTGGCTAACTTGTCTGTTGCTACATTGTCGTGCTTTCATAGTCTTTATTTTCTTCAATAATCTGTTTATTTGCATTTGCTTATTTGCTATAATTATTATGATAGAAAAATAACCTTTATCTATTTTAAATATTGTGAGGTGTTTTATGAAAACATTTAAGCAGCGTTTAGCTCGTATCCTTATATTTTCTTTATTTTTGAATCATCCCCTCTTCGCTTTATCCCCCACCACTTTAGATAAATCTCCACCCCCTACTATGCTATCATCTTATGAGACCGCTTCACCTGCTCTTACACTACCTACCACCACGCCCCCAGCTATTATTCCTCCCGTAGAACCCGAGTTGCCTGATTTTGCTGGTGGCGTCATTACTGCCATTGCAAACAGTCGTATCTTAGGTAATATGCCGACAGAAGAGCTGTTTCTCGGTGAAGACCTTTCTTATATTTATTCTTTAGCCGAAGATTTTTGTTCCCCTGCAGTAGCTACCATTAGAGTCGATACGATTACCTATACAGATATCTCCCTTGAGATATCGTGGGACTATACAGCTATCGACACTTCTATCCCTGGCCTCTACCATGCCTATGGTACCATTATCCCACCTACCGACTGTACTTTTGCGCCTGGTGTTCTTACACAGATTGTGATTCCTGTATTGATTGAAGCACCACTTACCGAACCTCTAGAAATCAATCATATCATCAATGAAGATATCCTCTTTAGCGGTCAAATGCTCGTAGTGGATGATATGGAAACATGGGAAGACCTCCTTTGGTGTTGGGAGATGGTTTTTAGGTCTTTATCTGGCTATGCCAAACATCCGCTGTATCCTGATATTATATATGAAGCACAACTTCATGTCACAGCATTAGATATCAGCACTGTCACGATCCATGAACCCGGCGAATATAGCGTAACTGTTTCTCTGGATGTAGCACCCGATTTTAAGGATGATTTTTACTTATCTGAAAGACTTCAGACCCTTACAATCCCTATTAAAGTTGCCGACCCTAATCTTTTTGAAGTATGGCTCATGCGAATTGCTGCTAACCGTTTTTATCTGACTTGGTGCTATCCTATGGATGAAATCTCTGACATTTTATATGTGGCTAGTGATACACCTCTTAGTGTAGAAGCCTTACTTGATGCCACTTGGACCTCTACACCTGATGGTATGGCTCTGGCTGGTGGCCAAGTCTTTACTATTTCTAGATCTTTTATCGACCTCAACAAACATTATTATTTCAGACTTAAAGCTGATGACCAACTCTCTCATATTGTCCATTTGATAGATGATGGGAGTAGTATACACTCTGACTACATAGGTGGCGACCGTGATGGTAGTGGTGGTATTCCCAATCCGCCTCCCGTTATCCAACCACCACCTGATTGGGAAGATGACTCAGATGATTCGACATCTCCACCGCCTATTACATCTCCCGATCCTGAAGATGCCGAAGATGAATCTGTACCCGCTATGCGCCCTAGTCCTCCTAGTAAAGACCCTACCACAACAGATACAAGTGAACCTCTTCTTTTACCGCTAGGCCCACCCTCTCCTAGCAATTTTTCAGGTGGCTTTGACTTCTTTCAGTTCCCCGTACTCGCTATCCTCTTGCCACTTGAAGCCTTTTCCCCTGTGAAGGATACACCTCCTCCTTCTAAGCTTTCAACTACAGAATCTCTGACTTCTACAGCTGAAAATTCACTAGATACTGTAGTCCAAAGCACGAAGCCACTTAATCCAACGCCTCCCATGGAAGTTTTTGGCGAAACACAAGATGATTTCTCTGGTACACGACTTCATATGATGCTGGAAAATCAAGATACGGCGTATTTTTCCAAGCAAGGCATTACTCTTGCTATCCCTAAAACATCCATTTTGTCTAAAGAAGTATTAGATACAGACTGGTTGCAAGTAACGATTGAAAAACAAAGTGATACAAAATGGGCTTTCAACTTCTTCCAAAATGATGGCCAAAGACTGACTTTAGAAAATATAGTGGCACAAGTACCTTATAAGCTTAAAAATCCTTCTCACAGTATCATGCTCATTAATGATAGTGGAGAACGTCTCTGTGAAGGAACCTATGATGATGCCCTCGCTTTAGCAACTTTCGTTATCCAAGGACCTGGCATCTTTGAGATTGTAGAATATCTACCAACAGATGATGGGGCCATACCTTCTCAAATACCTCCAGCACCTGATCACGTTCTGAACGCATCCACCGAGTCATCTAGTACTACATCTCTTGTTACACCACCAGTCTCACATCTACTACCGCTATCTTTAGTTATAGGATTTCTTCTTATTAGCCTTCTAGGTATAGGTACCTTCATCTTCTTTAGAAAGCGAGGCCATTTGTGAAAAAAAGATTTTTTTTAACCATTATAATAGCATCGCTACTCTGCCTATTTTTCTATTATGCAGATAATAAGTATCAAGACCCTGGGACACAGGGGGCTAATGGTTTACTCGTTGTATCTGAAAAAGACCTTGAGAACTTTCCCTCAAGGTTTCTTACTAGTGGATGGGCTTTCTATCCCGATGTCCTTCTCTCACCCAGTGATTTTGAAAAAGGGATGCCATCTCACTATATGACTTATACCACTATTGGTGAAAAGACACGCTTTGATTTGAACGGTATGCGAGACACGCCTCACGGGAGTGGTACCTATATGCTCCGTCTACGCCTTCCGCAAGCACCTCGTACTTATGCATTGGATTTACCCGAGATTTTCTCCGCCTATCGTCTGTATATAAATGATACGCTTCTCTTAGAGATTGGTAATCCTGACCCTGAAAACTATGTCCCTCTTACCAATAGCCAACTCATTACTTTTGAAGCAAGTGGAGAGGTCACCTTGCTCTTTGCTGTAAGTGATTTCTCCCATTATTATAGTGGGATGGTCTATCCTCCTAGTTTCGGTTTGCCTCACACCCTTATGCGCAACCGCGATTTTCGGCTAGGCACCGCCCTTATGGTCAATACCTTATTTGCATTAGTCGGCTGCCTTGCTCTTTATCTATGGCTCCGTCTCAAGCATCCTAATGCCGGTATCTTCTCTCTTATGTGCTTCGTTATGTGTCTCTTTACCGCTTACTTGCTCCTGCATACGCAGTACACCCTCCCTATACAGCCTTGGTATGCATTAGAGCTTGCCTCTGGTTATCTGATTATGCTTCTAATCATTATCTTAATCAATCGTATATGTCAGGTAGCTCCAAGACTTCGTTTTATAAGCATTCTACTAGCTACGCTTAGTGTCATCCTCGCACTCTGCTATGGGCTTTTCTCAGCTTATTTAACGGTCAAGGTGATACATGCCTTCTCACTTTTTGTGAATCTCTCCAAAGTAGGTACCTCTCTCTATCTCCTTTGGCTAAGCATACGTTCATTAAAGCTGATGGAAAGGGAGACATTACCACTCTTTTATGCCGCTGTCTTCTATACGACGTGTCTCCTATTGGATCGTCTCCTCCCCTCCTATGAACCTATCTCTGGAGGTTGGTTCACAGAGTGGGGAGGTATAACGCTTATTATCGCCATCGGCTATATGTTGTGGCGTGATTTGGTACAAGCCTACAATAGTAAGCTCCTCTTCGAAGAAGCCCATCGCCAAACAGCACGCCAGTTAGACATGCAATTGGCCTACACTCAGCAACTCTTTGAAGGTACTGAAGCAAACCGCAGACTTACCCATGATTTTCGCCATCACTTACGCACCCTTACTGGTCTTGCCGAGCAAGCACACGCCACAGACGTCCTCCACTATATGGAGCAAATCGTAGCGATCACCCGTCCTCAGCAAAGCAACGCATGTGTGCCTTTTGTCTCCCATTTAGCACTAGACGCACTTCTTCAGTATTACCATACTGCTGCTACGACAAAAGGTATTGCTATAGCTATTCGCCTTTCTCTCCCAGATGTACTGCCTCTCGATGAAGTTGACTTTTGTACACTACTGGGCAACTTAATAGAAAATGCCATCGAAGCTTGCGAGCGTCTCAGTAATGACACCAGCCATATTTTAATTGCCAGCCACCAGACTGACTCTCAGCTTTTTATGATTATTGAAAATACCTATGACGGTGTCTTGAAGCGCCAAGGCAAACACTTCGTCTCTCGCAAGACCTCTGCCCCTCGTCTCGGTGTGGGGGTAGCATCTGTGCAGACCCTCGTCTCATCCTGTGGCGGGTTTATGGATCTTTATCCTACTGACACCCTCTTCAAAGTGAGCATCATGCTCCCTCTACACAATCACTGCTCCTCTTCCTAAAACCCCAAAAGAGAGCCCCTAAAGGCTCTCTAGCATTTAACTTCTTTTCTTCTTTTCTGTACTTTTCCTAATACTACTACACTCACTACCATAAAGATGATAGAAAGTACCAAGCTTAATTCACTTTGTACCACCCCTGCAATGAGATACCCCACAAAAGCAATACTCCCATTAATTAGTGCATACGGTAACTGTGTCTTTACATGGTCTACAAGGTCACATCCTGCTCCTGTAGCAGATAAAATAGTGGTATCTGATATAGGCGAACAATGGTCTCCAAAAAGACCTCCTGATAAAACTGCCCCGATACAGATAGGTATTGAACCACCTAGTGATACTGCCATCGGTATAGCAAGTGGCATCATAATAGCGAAGGTTCCCCATGAGCTTCCTGTCGCAAAGGATACACACGCTCCAAATACAAATAAAATCGCTGGGATAAATACTACTGAGATATTGCCATCTAGTAATTCGATAATATAACTTGCTGTCCCAAGATTTTTGATGGTAGCTCCTAATGACCACGCAAGGATAAGGGTAAGTGATACATACACCATCTTTTGCATACCACCTATGTAAATATTGAAAGCATCGTTAAAAGTCTTTGTCTTGTAATACACCATCAGAATAATCGCTACCACTGCGGCAAATAAATAGGCTGTCGTTAGCGCAACTCTAAAGTCATTGCCACTCACTGGTTTCATTGGGAAACCTAGCGGAATCAAGATAGCAAATAAAGTGATAAATAAAACGGCAAGTGGTGCGATGACAATACTCGCTTTTGAATTCTCCACCTCAAAGGCTGTGATTTTCTCTGACTTTCTCTGTGGGCTAGAATGCTTCCAGTACAATTCCCCTGTAGTCTCTACACGTTCTTCTGCTTTTTTCATCGCTGAAAAATCAAGCTTGATCATAGCGATCAATGGCACCATAAGCAGTGCAAGTATCGGATAAATCTGATACGGTATAGCCTCTACAAAAGCTGTGAAATCCGACTTTGCAATATTTAGCGCTTCAAACTCCTTTTGGATAAGCCCCATCACATACACGCCCCATCCGATAAAAGGTACGAGCACTGCTATAGGTGATGCAGTAGAGTCGATAATCCATGCGAGCTTTTCTCTTGAGAGCTTCAACTTGTCAAAGATAGGTTCGAAGATAGGCCCTACTATAAGCGGTGTACCTAAATCTGAGAAGAAGATTAAGATGCCGCCAAACCAAGCACTGATCTGTGCTTTTGTCTTTGTATTGATAAACTTGGTCACCTTCTGTGCAAAGGCATGTGCCCCTCCTGACTTCTCAATCAGTGCAATAAATCCTCCAATAAACATCAAAAGTACGATAACCCCTGCATTATAACTATCTGAAAGCTGTGCAAAAAAGTATTCTCCAATCAGTGCCTTCACTGCTACAACCGGTGCAAAGTTAGATAAAATAAGTGCACCTAAGAAACTCCCTGTAAATAAAGACAAGATGACATTTTTACTCATAATAGCGATGATGACTGCTACAAGCGGTGGTACTAAACTTAATAAACCATAATGCTCCATATTATTTTCCCCTTTTTTATATTCTAGTTTAAATATATATATTAGTTATGTAAATTAATTCTATACATTGCATAATAATTCATTTTTACTCAAATGTCAACTATTCAAAAAAAAAGCAATAAGCTACTTTCTCGTGGAAGTAGCTTATTGCTTTTAAGTTTCTTTTATTTACTCTACTGATTTCAATGATTCTACCATCTCAATTTTTTGAAGTTTAAAGTGCATCAGCACATTAACTGCCATAGCAAAAACAAAGGTCAGAAGCATTCCCCACAGGTAGCTTGAACCATAGATTTCTCTACCAAACATCATCTCATCCATTTCTGCTGTTACAATAATAAATAAGAAAAGTGCCTTGCCTAATCCAAGTCCCATGAGTGCCCCAATTAAAGTAAGAACGATATTTTCTCTATAAATATACTGTGATACTTTAAAGTCATCGAATCCTAGTACTTTAATCGTTGCTATTTCTCGGTAACGCTCACTTATATTAATGGTCGTTAGATTATACAGTACCACAAAGGCTAGTAATGCTGCTGATACCACAAGAATCATTACCACCGTATCTAGACTTTCTGTCACACTTGCAAAACTCTCTGCATGCTTACTCACAAAAGCAAAGGACATAACGCCTGTATCTTTGATAAGTTCTTCTGAAAGTGCTTCTACTTGTCCATCACTTAAGTCATTTAACTGCACAAGCATCTGGTTTGATTCGATGCGCTTACCTGTGAGTTGCTCCATGTAAGCATCTGACACATAGATGGCATGGCCTATATAGTTCTCAGTAATCCCTGTCACTTTGACTTGGTACGTTTCCAAATCACTTTTCTCGACTGCTATGCTATCGCCTACCTGTAGGTTCAGCGCTTGGGCTAACTTCTCTGAAATAATAGCGCCTTCGCCTAAGGTAAGTGGTGCTTGCGACACTCTTTCACGTAACTGGATAAATGCTTCATCTGTACTTTGCTCTGGGAGGATACGTAAGGTAGCTGCTCGGTCTGTGTCAGATGCTAGCACCTTAACGTTTTCACTTCT
>JBOGBZ010000215.1:0-14356 GCA_051656485.1 Cellulosilyticaceae bacterium | reverse complement strand
GAAGGAAGATACCTTAAAAGGGATAAGCTTTCAAGTAGAGAAGACAGAGTGCTTCGGACTCTTGGGGCCATCAGGTGCAGGGAAAAGTACATTACAGAAAGTGCTACTAGGCCTTGAGAAAAAGTACAGGGGAAAGGCTTTGGTCATGGGGAAGGAAGTCAAGGGGTTAGGGAATAAATACTATGACCGTATAGGTGTAGGCTTCGAATTACCTAATCTTTACGAGCAGCTAACTGTATGGGAAAACTTAGAGACTTTTAGAGGCCTGTATAAGACACCAGCAGATAGCAGTATGCTTCTGAGACAGATGGGTTTATATGAGCATAAAGATAAAAAAGTAAATCAAATCTCAAAAGGGATGAAGATGCGACTGAACTTTTGCCGTGCCCTTATAGGCTCACCAGACATTCTCTTTTTGGATGAGCCAACTTCAGGGCTAGACCCAAACAATACAGCTGTTATTCGCGAAGCTATCAGTAACTACAAAGCTGAGGGAAAAACAGTGATTCTAACCACTCACAACATGAGTTTTGCAGAGCAAATATGCGACCGTGTAGCCTTTATAGTAGAAGGAGAAATCAAAGAGATGGGAACACCAGAGGCACTACGAGAAAAATACGGCGTAGCTCAAGTGGTAGTGGAGACAGAAAAGGGAGAAGAGACATTTGTACTCAGCACCATAGGTAAAGATGCAGGGTTTAGAGCAGTATTGGATAAAGGTAACATCAAAAGAATCGATACAAAGAAACCTTCCTTAGAAGAAATCTTTACCACCGTAACAGGGAGGGTGCTTATATGAGAAACTTGACGTGGATTGGCCATGAGATGCGACTTCAGTTGAAGAATGGGATGTATCTACTTTACGTAGGTGTCGCATGCTTTTATATTTTATCGATGAGCTATATACCAGTGGACTACAAGCCGTTGGCGCTGTCGTTGATTATTTTTTCGGATCCTACTTTTTTAGGGATGTTCTTCGTGGGGAGTTTATTTCTATTGGAAAAGGAGCAAGGCATACCAAAGGCAATAGGTGTTAGTCCACTGGGCATAAGCCGTTACCTTTTAGGGAAAATCGTATCCCTTCTAGTCATCAGTGTATTTGCATCAGTAGGTATCATCATCGCCAGTGGCTTTACGGAGGTGGGATGGGTACAACTGGTGGTAGGGATTCTGCTTAGTGGGAGTTTATTTACTTTAGGAGGGATGATACTGGCAACGATGGTTAGAAATATCAATCAGTTTTTAATCATTATAGGAGGTGGCTGTATGGTACTTGCCCTACCGCTTATGGCGTATTATGGCATATGGGAGGTGCAGCTTTTTAATTGGATTCCCACTTATAGTGCCATGGCATTGATAGATGGTGGCATGAGAAAGAGTGGTAGCTTACAAGATGTGGTGCATAGTATATATCTCCTTCTGTGGAATGTGGTCACACTAAAAGTTACCATTAAGATGATAGAAGAAAAAGTATTTAGGGGATAGGGGGAGCGTTGTGGTTAGTACATTATTTCAAAATGATATGAAGTATCTAAGGAAAGACCCTACTATGTGGGTGCTTGCAGGGATACCTATTTTGTTTGTGGTTCTTTATCAATGTGTGGTGCTACGCATCGCCTTCTTAAATCCTTTCCTAGCGCCTATCCAATATGTGTGCATCATTATGTCTAGCTGTATGAGTGGCGTACTATGGGGACTGCGTATGTTAGATGATAAAGATGAGCAGATGCTAGCGTTCTATGCAGTTAGCCCTCTAGGGATGAAGGGGTATCTACATTATAAAGTAGATATATGCCTGATCTATAGCTTTATCGCTACAAGTATCGTGGTATGGGGTGTAGGTGGAGAAGTATCGCCTAAGATAGGGATGCTTATCAATGCAGTGTGCCTTGGCCCACTTGTGAACTTGATTATATTTGGCTTGGCTAAAAATAAATTACAGGGTATGGTCTATGCAAAAGCTATGGGTATCCTTGTGATGCTCCCACTGACAGGACTTATAAGGGAGAATATCTTCACACCGGTGATCAAGTTATTGCCTCAGTATGCAATCTATGAACAGCTATGCATAGGCGAGATGAGTGGGGGAAGTTATATAGTCTATATAGGTGGGACTTTAGTGATGGTGTATTTGTTGTATAGCTATCAACTGAGACGAAGGTAGGTGAAAAGAATAACAATTTGAAATTGTATAAAAAATATGTATAATTAAGGGGTGAATTAAAGTAATTATGTGAGAGGTGTTTGTTATGAAGATGGTTGAGATAATATTGATTGTATTGGGCATATCTGTTATAGCAATACTTATAATAGGAGGATTATACATTTATAAGTTCAAGTCAGAAATTAGCAAAATGCATGCAGTTGATACAAAAGAATTAGTTGAAGGAATATACGCAATAAAAGATGATACATATATGAATATGTACCTTGTAAAAATTGGTAGTAAATATGTTGCTATAGATGCAGCAAAAAACATTGAAAACGTTAAAATGGAAATGGATAAATTAAAGATAGATCCAGATAACGTTATAGCTGTTTTGTTAACGCATTCAGATTCCGATCATACTGGAAGCATTAAGTTATTTAAAAATGCTAAAGTATATATTTCTACGGAGGAAGAACAGATGGTTAAAGGAACGACTAAAAGAGCTATTATTTTAAAAAACGCGTTGGATAGTGATTATGAAATGATTGAGGATAATCAAACAATAAATATTTCTGGTTTAAAAATCAAAGGAATTCTAACACCCGGACACACACCAGGTTCAATAGCATATCTAATAAGAGATAAATATTTGTTTACTGGGGATGCGTTAAGACTTAAAAACCAAAAAGTTATACTATTTAATGCATTATTTAATATGGATTCTAGAACATCAGCAAAATCTATTGAAAAAATTAAAAAGGTTGTTAATTTAGAGGATAATATGTATATTTTCACAGCACATTTTGGTTATGTAGATAATTATCAACAAGCATTTGACGAGTGGAAAGAAAAATGAGCCCTTATAACTAATTTAGCGGAAAATAAAAGATACTAAGCATATCATGATTTAATGAAGCGGGGTGTTGAAGTGTGTACACAATAGGTGAAGTAGCGAAGTTTTTAGGCGTATCGAGAGATACACTAAAGTTCTATGAAGAGAAGGGATTGGTAAAGCCTAAGCAAGATGAAGATAATAGGTATCGTAGGTATAATGATCACGATATTTATGATGTGATTACCACTAATTTTTATAGACAATTAGACATTGACGTCAAGAGTATACAAGAAATTAGAAGCACTAAAAGTATTGACCAGATAGAACAACTACTGGATGAAAAGAGGCAAAGCCTAGAAGAGGAAATTGCTTATAAGAAGCGCCTCCTAGAAAGAGTAGAAGAGGTACAGGCAGGATGTGAAAATATCCAAAACTATCTGGGCCATTATACCATTAAGGAAATGGGACCCTTTGTAGTAAAGGGAGAAATAACGAATTTTGATGCTTATGATGAGTATGAAGTTATCAAAAACAATACATATCCATTTAAAGAAGCCATCACACTGACGGCTATAAGGCGCATCATTAGTTTTGACGAGCATGGTATGACTGGAAATAGGTGTGTCGTTGTAGAGACTATAGAGCCATCTCAAGTAGCTAATGAGGAAAAAGTTATTTACCATCCTAGGTGTATTTATACCATCGTGGAAGAAGGTAGAGGGGGCCAAGGGGAGGTGGATGTAGCTAAGTCCATCGAGGCGTATTTGAAGAAAATAGGAAGTGAAAATGGCTATGAACCAGAGGGGCTGGTGTATGTCAATATACTTTTAGCTACATATGAGAATGGGCTAGAGCGTAGCTTCTTGGAGATTTATGCACCTATAAAAAATTAAAGTGATAAAAACATTGACCTGTGGGTTACTCCTACCTTTACAATAGAATGAGATGAAGATAATCAAGGGGTGGGGAAATGAAAACAGTTATGATCACAGAGGGCATCAAAGTAGACTATAAGGCAAGTTATAGCATAGATTTGGAGGAGATACCCTTCAAGCCATGCTGTGGGTGTTGGTCGTGTTGGCTTAAAACACCAGGACGTTGTATTTATAAAGAATTAGATACTTTTTATCATGAGTATATTACAGCAGATCAGGCCATTTATTTTGTCAAAGTAAAGAAAGGTTTTGTAAGTAGTAGGCTCAAAGCACTTTTTGATAGGATGAGTCCTCTTTATTTGCCTTATGTTTCAGTTAAAACAGATGAATGTATGCATGTACCTAGATATGATCATTATCCTGATGTTAAATTTTACTATGAAGGTGAATTTGAAACAGATAATGAAAAAGAGATTTTTGAAGCGTATATTCAACGTACATTTTATCAGTTCTATTCTAAGGTTATTGTGGTGGAGCAAATACAAGAGGCTGCTTTGAAAAGGAGGGATGCTAAATGAAGATGATTATTTTGAATGGTTCACCAAAAGCCAATGATAAAAGTAGTAATACAGAAATTTTCATTCAACAATTTACCTCTAAAATGCAAGGGACTTACGAAGTAAAGTATATTGCAAAGGAAAAGCCAGAGGTGCTGGCGAAGTACATCCAGCAGTTTGATACGGTGTTGATAGCTATGCCTTTGTATATTCACGCCATGCCAAGCGGTGTGATGGCACTTATAGAACATATGGAGCCTGCCACATCTAAAGAACAAGCCATTGGATTTATCATACAAGCAGGTTTCCCAGAGAGCGCGCATGGAAAATATATAGTGGCGTATTTGGAGAGCCTTGCCAAGAAACTTAAGTATCGATATATAGGTACTGTTGTCAAAGGTGGTGCAGCATTTGTATACAGGGCGCCCCAACAGTTTAAGAAACTGTATGAAATGTTAGGCGAATTAGGAAGGCTATTTGAAGAGACTAGGACCTTTGATGAAAAGATAACACAAACATTAGGCCAACCCTATGCGTTTAGTAAAGGTGCATTAGTAATGGTTAGAATTATTAAAAAGATAGGATTAATGGATCGTGAGTGGAATGAAATGCTAGAGCAAAATAATGCTTTAGAGCATGCTTTAGATAGGCCGTTTTTAGAGAAAAAAGTATAGATACGTGAGGTGTGTAGAAATAGGACACTAGTATTTTAAAAAGATAGTATCAATAAACAAAAGGCTCTATCTAGCAAAATCTAGAATAGAGCCTTCTGTTTATTGAATTTGTACAGATGAGACAAGGGATTGTACGAGTACACCAATTTTCACTCGTCATGTGTGCATTATTTAGGGTTTGCTTAATAGTAAACATTTCGATAGTAGTGGCAGTAGTTGGAGTAGTCATATGTAGTAAGGTAAGGGTATCGTCCGTTATGTGGATACCTTGTGATAGTAAGTCATCCCATCCTTCAGGACCAGTAAATGAAATACCTAATGTGGTATTGGTAAAACCATTTGGATGAGCGGTTGTAGCGGACATTACTTCTTCGATAGGTTCACCAGAAGTAAGAAAAAGATTGGAAACAGCATAAATAACGAAGCCTATAAGGACGACGATACCAGCAATAACCTTAGGTGAGAAAATTGATTTCATAAAAATAGCCTTCTAAAATTTGTATATTTAAATTATAATGAAAATTTAAAAAAAGCAAACAAACTGTGAAGAAATTTTTGCGAAGTCGTTATATCCCTAGGTATCTCAACTACCGAAGACTATTACTCGGTAGAAATGGCTATCAAGATGATAGCAGTCATTCCTTTAGCACTTGGGATATTATTTGTAACGGTGAACTGTGATAGAAGTAAGTGCTAAAAAATAAAAAGGTAACTTATACAATTCAGTGTAAGTTACCTCTAAATATTGAAGAATATTCATAATTCAAATTTTTGTTACTAGGGAAGAACTATCGTAATTCCCATTAATATAGTATATGCATCATAAAAATAAAATAAACATAAAATAAAAAAAACTTAGCTATTCAGCAAAGTTTTTTGATAATATGAGCGAAGAACTATCGTAATTCCCTCGTATGTATGGCATATAAAGAAAACTATCGTAATCTTCTATATGATGATGTTATTATAACATTATAGAAATAATAAATCAAGGCATTATTTTAAATCCGAATCGTTCAGTTTGAGAGTGGGTTCCATCATATAGAGTATGAAGAATGGAGTCATAAATATTGGGAGTTTTAGGCGCAAGGTTGTTACATTTTCTATTTAATGTTCCAGGAATAAAGTCAGCAAGTTGTAATCCAATATTGTTATCGGCTTTAATTAAAAAATTAATGTTCAATAACTTATCTTGAAAAACATTTTTGTTAAGATACAGTGTACCGTTAGCAATGATTTTGTGATATAAATTTTTTAACTTTATATCCTCAGTGGGATTTGTGGATTCGATATAAATTGAGCCCACCGCATTATGAGTTTCAAGAAAATGTACAAAATTTTCGAGTACTATTTGTAATACAATAAAGTAATCTTCATTTAAAGAAGTAGGTGGGTATAACTGTTGGTAAGATTTAATATCTATCGCAGCGCCAATAGTATAGATTGGATATGAGTTAAAAATACTGTTTAATTCGTTCCAAAAAAGTGTTCTAACAGGTTCTTTTCGAAACTCAATAAATTCGCCTGTAGCCTTTCTTATTTCAACTTCATGTAATATAACTTGAGTATTATTAAAAATAGAGTTTTTAAGCGTATTTATTTTAGGGACGATTTGTTTTTCATAAATATCTTTTTGTATGATAACACCAGCTAGGCAAAGATGATTTAGATTACTGCCATTTGGTTTGGATTCATCTAAGAACAAATAATAATTATCCATAATATCCTCCTAAGTAAAGTATCTTATTATTATATCAAATAGATGCCCATTTATAAAGTTGATATAGCAAAAAGGGCAGCAAATACTGATAGCATGATGAACCGTATCACAAGTAAGTAAACTGAATGATCTATAATCGCCCATTACAAAAGGCACTCCAAGTGAGTGCCTTTTGTAATGTTTTAAAATAATAAGATTAAGCCCCTGTACGATCGAATTGGCTGTTGTAAAGGTCGGCATACAAGCCGCCAAGTTGTAAGAGTTCTCCATGAGTACCTTTCTCCACCACATCACCAGCTTTCATCACGAGAATCATATCGGCATCTTTAATAGTAGAAAGTCTGTGGGCGATGACGAAGTTGGTACGGCCTTCCATCAGGCGTGTCATGGCATTTTGGATGTAGCTTTCTGTACGGGTGTCTACACTACTTGTAGCTTCATCGAGTATGAGAATCGATGGGTTGGCAAGGATAGCACGCGCAATGGTGAGGAGTTGCTTTTGTCCTTGTGAGATATTGGAGGCCTCTTCGTTGAGGACTGTATCGTAGCCTTGGGGAAGGGTGCGGATAAAGTGGTCTGCATGGGCGGCTTTCGCAGCTGATACCACTTCGTCAAAAGTAGCATTTTCTTTGCCATAGGAGATATTGTCTTTGATGCTGCCTTTAAAGAGCCATGTGTCTTGAAGCACCATGCCAAAGAGCTGACGGAGGTTGTGACGTGTGAGTCTACAAATATCTACACCGTCTACTTTGATGGAACCATCGTTAATCTCGTAGAATCGCATGAGTAGATTGATAAGGGTGGTCTTACCAGCACCAGTAGGACCTACGATGGCGACTGTCTGGCCAGGCTTGACATCCACATTCATATCCTTCATAAGGATGTGAGTAGGTACATAGCCGAATTTTACATGCTCAAAGCGTACGCTACCTTTAGGGTTTTCAATTGTAACGGCATCCTCGGTATCAGGGACAGATTCTTCTTCGTCTAGGATTTCAAAGACTCTTTCCGCTGAAGCCACGGTGGATTGCAGGATGTTTGCGATATTAGCCAGCTGATTGATAGGCTGTGTGAACTGCCTAGAGTACTGAATGAAGGCTTGGATATCACCGATAAGCAGATGTCCCTGAACTGCAAGGATACCACCGACCACTGCGATAAGCACATAACCGATATTGTTGATAAACATCATGAGAGGCATGATGAGCCCTGACATAAATTGTGCTTTCCAGCCAGAAGCATACAGCTTATGATTAATCGCTTCAAAAGTAGCCACAGACTGTGGTTCATGACCAAAAGCTTTCACTATACGATGTCCAGTATACATTTCTTCGATATGACTGTTCAGCTTGCCCAGCTCTTCTTGTTGGGAACTAAAGAAGCCTTGAGAGCGTCCAACAATAGGTCTTACAACAAAAATACCAAGCGGTAGTGTTACAAAGATGATAACAGTCAGAAGTGGACTGATGGTAAACATCATAATGACGACACCAATGATTGTAACAATAGAAGTAATAAGCTGGGTGATACTTTGTTGAAGGGTATTACTAATGTTATCTACGTCGTTTGTGACGGTACTTAAGATATCACCGAAAGCGTGGCTATCAAAATACTTAAGTGGTAAATTGGCCAGTTTATGATTCACATCTTCACGTAAGGTGTAGACCGTTTGCTGAGCCACATCCGCCATTAAATACTGCATTAAATAAGAAAAGAATGCACTTAAAATATAAAAAACACCAAGTAACAATAAGATACGATGTAAGTGCATAAAGTCAATGCCACCTGTACCATTTAATTTAGCGACCATGCCACTGGCAATGGTATTGGTGGCACCGGCTAATACTTTTGGACTGAGCACCATAAAGATTGTACTTAGTATGGCAAGTAGAAAGACTAAGATGAGGCGTATCCGTCTAGGGCGAAGATAACCAAGGAGACGAAGGAAAGAACCTTTGAAGTTTTTGGCTTTTGCACCAGCCATGACCATGCCATGCCCACCACCCATAGGTGAATGAGCAGATTGAGTATGTTTTTTAGTAGCGTTAGGCATTTTCGATTTCCTCCTTTGAAAGCTGAGAAAGTGCAATCTCGGTGTACACATCACAAGACTTTAGGAGTTCGTGGTGCGTACCTTTACCAGCCACTTTACCATCCACTAAGACGATGATTTCATCAGCGTCCATAATGGAACTAATGCGTTGACCAACGATAAGGACTGCGGCGTCTAGGGTTTCACCTTTTAAAGCTTTGCGCAAGGTAGCATCGGTTTTAAAATCAAGAGCAGAAAAACTATCATCAAAGAGATAGATTTCAGGCTTGCGAATAATAGCACGGGCGATAGAGAGTCGCTGCTTTTGACCACCGGAGAAGTTTGTACCGCCTTGGGCTACATAAGTATCTAGCTGCCCTTCCTTTTCTAAGATGAAGTCTTTAGACTGGGCGATGTCTAGGGCGTGCCACATAGTATCATCAGTAGCATCTTCTTTACCGTAGCGAAGGTTATCCCGAAGTGTACCACTAAAGAGGATGGCTTTTTGAGGAACGAGACCTATCTTTTCACGCAATTGCTTTTGTGTCATTTGAAGGACATCGATGCCATCTATAAGCACTTGACCAGAGGTAGCATCATAAAAACGTGGAATGAGGCTAATAAGTGTAGACTTACCAGAGCCAGTACCACCAATGATGGCAGTCGTCTTACCAGGCATTGTCGTAAAAGAAATATGGGAAAGAGCAGGTTCTTCACTACCAGGATAAGAGAAGGACACATCACGAAATTCAACTTGTCCATGAAGTGGGAACATCGATGGCTGTGCTTCGGGGTCGGTGACGCTAAAAGGTAGAGAAAGTACTTCTTGAATACGTGTAGCAGAAGCTTGCGCACGAGGGATGAGTACAAACATCATGGTAAGCATGACGAGTGCCATCATAATTTGCATCACATACTGTACAAAGGCAATCAAGCTACCGACTTGAAGATTACCACTATTTACACGCCATCCCCCTAGCCAAAGGATAGCAACTGTAGTAAGGTTAAGAATGACCATCATACTAGGCATCAGCGTAGCGATGATTTTGTTGACCTTAATGGCATTTTCCGTAAGGTCAGTATTGGCAGTTTTAAAGCGTCGTCTTTCGAAGTCTACTTTATTAAAGGCTCGGATGACGCGGATACCCGTCAAGTTTTCACGAAGCACGAGATTTACATGGTCGATTTTCGTTTGCATCGCTTGGAAGAGCGGGATGCCTTTCTTACCTACTATACCGATTACTACGAGCAAGATAGGTATAGATATAATTAAGATAATAGAAAGCTGTACATTGGTCAGAAGTGCCATGATGATACCACCTATAATCATAAGTGGCGCAGAGACCATCATGCGAAGTCCCATAAGAACCACTTGCTGAACTTGGATAATATCATTGGTGGTACGGGTGATAAGGGAAGACGTACCTATCTCGTTGAATTCATGAAGATTGAAGGATTCTACGTGGATAAAAAGATTGCGTCTTAAATCACGGCTAAAGCCCATGGCTATTTTTGAAGCATACAGATTCGCCACAATGACAAAAAGAGCACCAAGAAGAGCTGTGATCAGCATGAGAAGGCCAACTTTAAGAATATAAGAAGTATGACTACCCACGACACCATAGTCAACAATGCGAGACATGAGGGTTGGTAGAAAAAGATTCGCAATGGACTGTAAGAAGAGTAAGATAAGTACCCCTACAACTTGTCCTCTATAAGGCTTTAGATATTTTTTTAATAGTGCGAACAACAAAACCATCCTTTCTTTCTTGAAGCATTATAAGTCTTAAAGTAGTGTAAGCAAATTGGGAAAGGAATATCCAAAAAATCAATCCACCTTAAGAAATTAACTCAAATGGAAAAAAATTCATAAACGTTGGCTATAATTGGATATGAAGTATAGTTGTAATAGGGTACAATATTTGTTATACTTAGACTTAGCGTTTATAAAATCAAAAGTAACTTATTGTATGGTTAGATATACATAAAGATTAAAAGAAGAAGGTGAAACGTTTGAAGAATTTAGTAGAGAAGATCTTTGGTACACACTCACAAAGAGAGCTAAAAAGAATCGAAACAATAGTACAACAAGTGGAGTCTTATGACGAAGCAATGCAAAAACTCACAGATGATGAGTTAAAAGCAAAAACTGGGGAATTTAAAGAGCGTTTAGCAAATGGTGAAACAACAGAAGACATTTTACCAGAAGCCTATGCAGTATGTCGTGAAGCAGCGTGGCGTGTACTGAACATGAAGCACTACCGCGTACAGATTATCGGGGGAATCATTCTTCACAATGGACGTATTGCAGAGATGCGTACAGGTGAAGGTAAAACATTAGTTGCTACACTACCAGCTTATCTTAATGCACTTGAAGGTAAAGGCGTGCACGTTGTAACAGTTAACGATTATCTTGCAAAGCGTGACTCAGAAGAGATGGGACAAGTTCACAACTTCTTAGGTCTTACAGTAGGATGTATCTTAAGCGGTATCGACAATGATGAGAGAAGAGCTGCTTATAACTGTGACATTACTTACGGAACAAACAACGAATTTGGTTTTGACTACTTACGTGATAACATGGTGCTTTACGCAGAGCAAATGGTACAAAGAGACCTTAACTTCGCACTTATTGATGAGGTTGACTCTGTACTTGTCGATGAAGCAAGAACACCTCTTATCATTTCTGGTACAGGTTCAAAATCTACACATCTTTACAAAGCAGCAGATATCTTCGTAAGACGCCTTAAAAAAGGTAAGCTTCTAGGCGAAGAAAATGCAATGTCTAACTTAATGCGTGAAGAAATCGAAGAAGAAGGCGACTTCATCGTTGATGAAAAACAACGTACAGTTACACTTACAGCAGATGGTGTGAAAAAAGCAGAGCAATACTTTGGTGTAGAAAACTTAGCAGATCCAGATAATATGGATGTACAACACCATATCAATATCGCCCTTAAAGCACATAACTTAATGCACCTTGAGAAAGACTACATCGTAGATGACAAAGGCGAAATCGTTATTGTTGACGAATTTACAGGTCGTCTTATGGATGGTCGTCGTTACTCAGATGGTCTTCACCAAGCAATCGAAGCAAAAGAAGGTGTAGAAGTTAAGAAAGAAAGTCAAACACTTGCGACAATTACTTTCCAAAACTACTTCAACCGTTATACAAAGAAAGCTGGTATGACAGGTACAGCGCTTACAGAAGAGCAAGAATTCAGAGATATCTACGGTATGGACGTTATCGTTATCCCTACAAATAGACCAATCCTTCGTAAAGACCATTCAGATGTGGTTTATAAAACAGAAGCTGCAAAGTTTGATGCAGTTATTGAAGACATCAAAGGTTCTTACGCAAAAGGACAACCAGTACTTGTAGGTACAGTAACAATCGATACATCAGAGCACTTAAGTAAACTTCTTAAGCGTGAAGGTATCAAACATCAAGTTCTTAATGCGAAATACCACCAAAAAGAAGCAGAGATTGTATCTGAAGCAGGTAAAAAAGGCGCAGTAACAATCGCTACAAACATGGCTGGTCGTGGTACTGACATCAAGCTTGAAGCAGGTGTACAAGACCTAGGTGGTCTTAAAATTATCGGTACAGAGCGTCATGAATCACGTCGTATCGACAATCAGCTTCGTGGTCGTGCAGGTCGTCAAGGTGACCCAGGTGAATCAAGATTCTACATGGCACTTGAAGATGATTTAATGCGTTTATTCATGCCTGAAACAACTCTTAAAATGTTCAATGCATTAGGTCTTCCAGATGATGAACCAATCGAACACAAGATTCTTTCAAAAGCTATTGAAAGAGCACAAACAAAAGTAGAAAGTAACAACTACGGTATCCGTAAGCACTTACTTGAATACGATAAAATCATGAATGACCAAAGAGAAATCATTTATGCTGAAAGATATAAAGTACTTAAAAACGAAAACCTTCGTGAAAATGTACTTAACATGACAAAAGCAGTTATCGAAAAAGCTGTGGTAGCTTGTACAGCAGGCGTAGAATACCCAGAAGATTGGGAACTTGCAAGCATGATGGAACATTTATCAACAATCGTTCCATTTGAAGATGTGACATTTACAGCAGAAGAACAAAAAGACATGACAGTAGAGTCACTTACAGAATTACTTTATACAAAAGCAGACGAGCTTTATGCAGCACGTGAAGCAGAGCTTGGTGATCAGTTACGTGAAATCGAGCGTGTACTTCTTCTTAAAGTAATCGACCAAAAATGGATGGATCACTTAGATAACATGGAACAAATGCGCCAAGGTATCAACCTTCAAGCATATGGTCAACGTGACCCACTTGTAGAATACCGTTTCTTAAGCTTCGATGTATTCGAAGAAATGATCGAAAACATCCAACAAGAAACAGTAAAAGCACTTTTCCATGTACGTGTAGCAGTAAACCGTGAAATTAAGCGTGAAAGCGTTGTAAAAGTAACAGCAACAAATCATCAAGATACAAGCCTTGGTGCACAACCAGCTGCAAAGAAAGAAAAAGTAGGACGTAATGATATGTGTCCATGCGGCAGCGGTAAAAAATACAAGCAATGCTGCGGACAAAATGAATAAAAGATAAACACCAAAGATCCCCTCCTCACATAAACTAGTACTATGTGAGGAGGGGATCTTTATGTCTTGTACAGACACCGGATATTACACACCATATAATGAGTGGGATAAAATGCTTTATAATCAAGAACCTTTTACATCAATGGGAGAAATGCCAGCAGGTGGTAGTTGGCCACTTAATTTTTTTAAACGTACGGCAGATGGAAGGTTTACTACAATAGCAGGTGAACCAATAGCTTTTAAGATTAAGACACCGGACTACTTCGACAAGTTTTGGCAAAAAGAAATGCAAATTACAATGAATGCATGTAATAATATTACAGAAGAACAGAAGAAGATAGCTACCTATTGGGGAACCGGAGAACCACATAATCAACTTATACCTATTTTACAAATTTTAATTAATACCTATAAACTTCAAGTAATTGAAGCAGCTCGGCTCTATGATCTTGTAAATAGGGCTTATAATGATGCTGCTGTTATATGTTGGCATTTTAAGTATAGTTATCAAGTGCCAAGGGTAGTTCAGTACTGTAAAGACTTTAAAACTTTCTTGCCTACGCCACAACATCCTAGCTATCCAGCAGGACACTCTGTTATGCCAGCATGTGTTATTCAATTGCTTGCACACTTCTTTCCAGCAGAAAAGGAAAAGCTTTATAGACTTTTAGAAGAATGTAGTTATTCTCGTATATATGCGGGAGTACATTATCCAATAGATGCACAAGAAGGTGAAAAATTAGGGATAGATATTGCCGAAAAAATACTAGAACAAATAAAGGGTGCATCTGATCAATACGGTGCATGGATTGATAAAGTGTATGATCAGTATTTAGATGCGCCGATTATACCAGATTATAAGCAATATTTTATTAAATAATAAGTAAAAGTCGTTAGGGTTGGGCATCTAACGACTTTTTT
>JBOGBZ010000214.1:0-7370 GCA_051656485.1 Cellulosilyticaceae bacterium | reverse complement strand
ATATCTGATTTTTCTTTTGTTCTCAATATATTTTGGTAAGATAGCTCCACTTCTTTTTGTGTTTGGATGGATTCTTCACTTAACTGATTGATTAAGATGACCCCTTCATCTTTAAGGTGTGCCACTTGTCCTGCTGCATTTTTCAGACTTTCAATACCTTTTCCAGCATCACCTATGAGTATCCCTAAGTTTTCCACATGCATTGCACCATCTTGTGTATTGTTTGCTTGATGGCTGGCACCATCCGCGATTTGCTCCCCTACTAAGCTGATCTCCTCACTGGTTTTATTGACGTAGTCCGTCACTACCCCTAGATCATTGGCTCTTACACTTACTTCTTCAGCTAGTGCGATGGTCTCTCCCATAACGTCACACAATGCTTCTCGCAAAGAGACGATGCTTTTGCCCAAGTCTCCTATCTCATTATTTTGCTTCATAACCAAAGGTGGCATTTCATCAGATAAGTCTAGTTGCCCCAGTACATTAGTATAAGCAGCTGCTTTTTCTAGTGGCTTGGATATATGAATAGCCGTCATAATGGTTATTAGGATTGAAATAAGAATAACACCAACACCGATGATTAGAAAAACACTTGTGGCTACATTTAACTCATGACGAATAAGTGTAAGCAAATCCGCCTCTGGTACCCCTGTAAAAAGCATACCAATAATCATTCCTTGACTATCTTCGATAGGTGCATAGGCACACATATAAGGTTGTCCATTGATGACATTATCCCCGATGTATATACCACCTGTTTCTACTGCTTGTACGATAGGCGATGTGTTTTCAATACTAGTTCCTATGATACGTTCGCCTGTTTCTTCATCGATAATCGTGGTGGCGATACGTTTATATCCCCCACTTGTCTTCGCAAAAACTGTAGTTTCTTCTAAGTCATCTTTACTCAGGCTATCTACCCACTCTTCATCCCCATACAAGTCGCTCCCGCTTGTGGCTACAAGGGTATCCTCACCTTGTTCGATACTTCCGTATTTATAACTTAACAACTGTTTACGCAAGTAGACGTCTGATTCTAGTCGCGACTTCATCATCGTATACTTGACGTTGTCCATACTCACCCGTGATAAAATACATCCGCCTACTGTTGTTATGACAATCATGACGACAATCAGCGTTACATAGTTTACTAATAACTTTTCCCTTATGCTTCCTTTTCTCTTGAATCCTTTCATCCTACTCAGTCCCCCTTTATCTCATCCATTTGATGCCAATGTCTGTTATAAAACTGTATTTATAGGAAAATTATAGCACTTTTTGTTTATATATTCCATTATTTTGTTTTTATTTTTATTTAATTTTGTTTATTTTATCTTATCTATATTTTTGATTTAATAGGATATCTTGTAGTAAAATAAGTTAAGATTATTTATTCTAATTCAAAGGAGTGACACAATGATTTCTACAAAAATGCAAGACCTCGTAAAAAATAGTTCTGTTATCCGCGCAATGTTTGAAGAAGGCAAAAGACTTGCAAGTATCCATGGCGCTGAGAATGTTTATGACTTTAGTTTAGGAAACCCAAATGTGGTTCCACCTTCTACTATTAAAGATGCCATTCATACAATCTTAGAAGAAGAGCACCCTAACGTTCTTCATGGCTATATGAACAACTCTGGTTATGAAGATGTACGTCTCACCATCGCTGATTACTTAAATAGTAAGCATACGACTACCCTCACAGCTGATCATATCGTCATGACTTGTGGGGCTGCTGGTGGGCTTAATGTCATCTTTAAGACACTGCTTAATCCTGAAGATGAAGTCATCGTCTTTGCACCATTCTTTGGTGAGTATCGTAACTACGTAAGTAACTTTGATGGCAAACTTGTGGTGGTACCTGCTGATACTTCTACCTTCGAACCAAATCTTGTGGCTTTAGAAGCAGCACTTACACCAAAGACAAAAGCTGTCATTATCAATACACCAAACAACCCTACTGGTGTCATCTACTCTGATGCTACCTTACAGAAACTTAGTGCTTTACTCGCTGAAAAAGAAAAAGCCTTCGGTACAAATATCTACCTCATCTCTGATGAACCTTACCGCGAGCTTGCTTATGATGGTATAGAAGTACCTTATCTTCTTAACTACTATCACAATACATTCATCGGCTACTCTTATAGCAAGTCTCTTTCACTTCCTGGTGAGCGCATCGGCTACATAGCTGTTCATCCTGAAATGGATGATTTAGCAGATATTCTTTCAGCACTTAATGTTGCAAACCGTATACTAGGGTTCGTTAATGCACCTTCTCTTTTCCAAAAGGTCATCGCTAAGTGTATCGATAACGAAGTAGATGTAACGATCTACAAACGCAATCGGGATTTACTTTACAATCACCTTGTAAGCCTTGGCTTTGAGTGCATCCAACCACAAGGGGCATTCTATCTCTTCCCTAAAGCACTTATCGAAGACGATAAAGCTTTCTGCCAGATTGCTAAAGAGTACAATATCCTTCTTGTACCAGGCTCATCCTTTGGTTGTCCAGGCTATGTACGCCTCGCATACTGCACAAGCTACGAAATGATTGAGCGCTCACTTCCAGCCTTTACAAAGCTTGCTGAACGTTTTAAATAATAGAAAAGCCAAAAGTCCATGAGGTATCCCCTCTGACTTTTGGCTTTTTCTATTTCATGGGTTATTTTACTTATAAGCTACTGACCCGACTCGAACGGGCGACCTGCTGATTACGAATCAGCTGCACTACCTGCTGTGCTACAGTAGCATCTATTCTCTATTATAATACTAAATATATGAGAAATAAATACAATTTTATAACTTTATTTATTATTTTCTTTTTCATAAGCTATAAACGCTGGTGTCTTAGACCAATACTGCACGCCCCAGTTCTCAAAATTCCATTCTTCCATATAGGTATTACATTCATAATCGATATACCAAAGCTTTCCTTCACATACAATAAAATTAGTAGGGAAATAATCAATATTAAGTTTTAATGGATACAGTAAGTCACACATTTCTTTGATCTGCTGTATGTATATTGCTTGCATCTTATCTTCTACTACTAATTCATAAATCATCGGCCCATCTATAAACGCCTTCAAAATCCGTTCGTTTCTTTCATCTACTTCCAATAATTCTGGTAATGCAATGCCTGCCTCCTTAAGGGTATGATACGCTGTAAGTTCAGCTTCTATTTTATTTCCAAACGTATAATAACTGCATGGCTCATGGTGGATTTGCTTCACTACATATGGATTACCCTCTTGTGTAACTAAATAGGAATACCCTCCTTTTCCCTTTCCTAGTAATTTTACAACTTGATAAGTACCTTCATTGACTTGTATTGTCTCTACCATCTAAGGCCTCACTCCTCTAGTTACGCTTGACTTACGTACCAATTGTTGAAATATTCTTTTTATTATTATAGACTTGTAGTAGTTGCTTGTATCTACCCTATGTCTATATGTGTATTGATATGAAGGAGGAAATAGTATTGAAAAAACAAATGTATTTAATAACCACTATAACTTTTATACTCGCACTTATCTTCTCTGTAACCTACTACTTCACTACCTTAGATCTATTGCTTTCATTAGCGATTACTGCCTCTACTATTTGCTACCATCTTTTGATGCGTCTACTAGTAGGTAGTAGTATCTCTCATGCTTTCAGTGAGACCATTAACTGCTCTAGTGCTTGGTTCACACCCCTTAAGTTCGAATCCTCTTTATACAAAAAAATAAAAGTAGGCAAATGGAAGGACCATGCACCTACTTTTATCAAAAATCATTTCAACCCTACAAAGCATGATTTGAATCACCTTATACAGTCTATGTGTATTGCAGAAATTGTACACGAAATCATTATGTTCCTTAGCTTTGTTCCTGTACTCATTTCTTTAATCGTCCCCTTTTTAAGGGATGACATCCTCGTCTTTCTTATCACTTCTTTTTTAGCTGCTGCCTTAGATTTAATCTTCGTGATTATCCAACGCTATAACCGACCAAGAGTCGTAAGCATACGCAATCGTCTAAAAAAAGCATCCTAATAACTAGGATGCTTCTTAACGTGTATAGTAAAAAACACCCTATTTTCATAGGATGTTTTTGAATATGCCCAGAGCCGGAATCGAACCAGCGACACGAGGATTTTCAGTCCTCTGCTCTACCGACTGAGCTATCTGGGCATATAAAGCGCGAGACGGGATTCGAACCCGCGACCCTCTCCTTGGCAAGGAGATGCTCTACCCCTGAGCCACTCACGCATAGTTAAGTAACCGAAGCTACTCTTTTTCATATTAATGAGCCACCCGGGGCTCGAACCCGGGACCACTTGATTAAAAGTCAAGTGCTCTACCAACTGAGCTAGTGACCCACGTCAGTAACTCTTAGATTCACGAAGTGAAACTGTAGAGTTACAAGTCCCTTTACGGGATAAAATCGGGGTGACAGGACTCGAACCTGCGGCCTCCTGAACCCAAATCAGGCGCTCTAGCCAAACTGAGCCACACCCCGGCTCTTTTATACTGCTAACCTAAGTTAGCCATGACCCATAGGGGAATCGAACCCCTGTTACCGCCGTGAAAGGGCGGTGTCTTGACCGCTTGACCAATGGGCCTTGCAATTTTAAAGGTATGCCCAGAGCCGGAATCGAACCAGCGACACGAGGATTTTCAGTCCTCTGCTCTACCGACTGAGCTATCTGGGCATACAAAGCGCGAGACGGGATTCGAACCCGCGACCCTCTCCTTGGCAAGGAGATGCTCTACCCCTGAGCCACTCACGCATATTTCGAGTAGCTAAGCTACCCTTTTTCATATTAATGAGCCACCCGGGGCTCGAACCCGGGACCACTTGATTAAAAGTCAAGTGCTCTACCAACTGAGCTAGTGACCCACGTCCGTAACTCTTAGCTTCACAGCGTGAAACTATAGAGTTACAAATCCCTTTATGGGATAAAATCGGGGTGACAGGACTCGAACCTGCGGCCTCCTGAACCCAAATCAGGCGCTCTAGCCAAACTGAGCCACACCCCGGCTCTTTTATAATGCTAACCTACGTTAGCCATGACCCATAGGGGAATCGAACCCCTGTTACCGCCGTGAAAGGGCGGTGTCTTGACCGCTTGACCAATGGGCCTTACTCTGTGTGAGAGGTTGTCCCCTCGACTACTTGGATAGTATAGCACAGGCATTGACGTATGTAAATACTTTTTTTAAGTTTTTTTAAGGTTTTTTGTCGTTTTCCTTGAACCCTTGTATTTTCAATGGCTCACAAGATATTAGTCTATCCATTTCATACTGTATTATACCTAGGTCTTTTCTCTTTTTTCACTTTATATCTTCTATTAAAAAACCTGAGATACTAGCTCATAGCCGCACTCAGGTTTTATGTTTTTAGTTATAGTATAAGTTATCTGTTGGGTATTCTGCATCACACGTTACTTCAATACCTAACTTTCTAAAGATGTTCTCATTGTTCTTACCGATAATCGTTGTCGAGTGTGCCTGACAACCTTTTAATTGCTCTAATTTTTCAATCGCAATTTGTGCTAATGGATTTGTCGTTGTACTGATTGTTAATGCAATAAGGATTTCATCACAGTTAAGTGCTGCATTTTTGCTGTGTAATGAATCTGATTTTAATCGAATGATTGGCTCTAAAATAGATGGTGCTAGTAAGTGAATCTCATCTGCAATATTACCGATATGTTTCACTGCATTCAGAATAGCTGCACATGTCGCATCCATTAACGGTGAGCTTTTACCTGTAATCATTGTGCCATCATGAAGTTCAATCGCTACTGCTGAACAAATCTCATTTTCACTGTAGCGTTCTTTCATACTCGTTGCGATCTCTCTAGCTGGGTGTACTGCTTTACGATCTGTTTCTTTAAGGCCTAGTTCTTCCATGATAAGTTTGACACGTTCAACTGTACCTTTATCTGCATGACCTTTTTTGTAATCACATGCTGTATGGAAGTAACGTCTAATGACTTCTTGTTTTGAAGCTTCTCTTACAACTTCATCATCTATTATACCAAACCCTACACGGTTAACGCCCATATCTGTAGGTGACTTGTACACAGATTCTTCTCCTGTAATCTTCTCAATGATACGCTTTAAGATAGGGAAAGTCTCTAAGTCACGGTTGTAGTTTACGGCTACTTCATTGTATGCCTCTACATGGAATGAGTCGATCATATTCACGTCTTTTAAGTCTGCTGTTGCAGCTTCATAAGCGATATTTAATGGGTGCTTAAGTGGCACATTCCATACTGGGAATGTCTCAAATTTAGAGTATCCTACCACATTGCCACGCTTGTTTTCATGGTACATTTGGCTAAGACATGTCGCAAGTTTTCCACTTCCTGGACCTGGTGCTGTTACGACAACGATAGGTTTTGTTGTCTCAATATAAGCATTTTGACCATAGCCTTCATCACTTACAATTGTATCTACATCTGTAGGGTAACCTTTTGTTGCACGATGTGTATAGACCTTGATGCCTCTACGCTCTAACTTATTGATAAATACAGTTGTCGCTGGTTGACCATCAAAACGTGTGATCACAACACTATTTACTTCTAATTCATATTCTCTTAAATCATCAATAAGGCGAAGCACATCCATATCGTAAGTGATTCCAAAGTCACCACGAATTTTATTGCGTTCGATATCACCTGCATAAACACAGATAACAATCTCTACCTTTTCTTTTAGTTTATGTAATAATTTGATTTTAGCGTTTTCATCAAACCCTGGTAGTACACGCTTTGCATGCATATCGTATAGAAGCTTACCGCCAAACTCTAAATAAAGTTTATCGTAATTATTTACTCTCTCTAAAATGTATTGTGATTGCTCTTCTAAATACTGATTGTGATCAAATCCTATTTTCATCTTGCTCATTCCTCCTTGAATTTTAAATATGAAAAAACAAAAAAACCGTAGAGAAGGGGTTTTTTTTTTCCTTCACTACGGTTTTCTTATATAAATAGCGGAAGAGGGATTTGAACCCCCGACACCATGGGTATGAACCATGTGCTCTAGCCAACTGAGCTATTCCGCCATATGGTGGTCGCTATAGGGCTCGAACCTATGACCCCCTGCTTGTAAGGCAGGTGCTCTCCCAGCTGAGCTAAGCGACCATTGCTAACCTTCCCTCACTATCGTTCGGTTCGGTATATTATAAGCTTATTTCATAAGCTTGCATCTTGTCTGGCGACAATCTGCTATTCACTACGTGAATTTTAATATAATTTGGCAGCCACCTACTCTCCCGGTCCGTCTCCAGACAAGTACCATCGGCCGACTAGGTCTTAACCTACGTGTTCGGTATGGGAACGGGTGTGTCCCCTAGTCGCATCGCCACCAAAAATAT
>JBOGBZ010000213.1:0-3719 GCA_051656485.1 Cellulosilyticaceae bacterium | reverse complement strand
TGACCATAGCAAAATCATAGCATTAGCCATGGAGAGACTGAAAGGGAAGATAGAGTATACAGACGTAGCTTTCTACCTCGCACCTACTTACTTTACCCTTACAGGCTTACAAAAAATCTACGAGTTAGTCCTTGGAAAGATTATGACACCAGCCAACTTTAGAAGAAAGATTGCAGACATGGTAGAAGAAACAGAAGAGGTAGCAGAAGGTGGTGGCTATCGCAACGCCAAGTTATTTAGAAGAAAAGAAAATTATTTTTAGAGCATAGAGAGGGGATTGGATGATGAAAAAAGTATTAGTGGTAGTAGATATGCAGAAGGATTTTATCGATGGTGCACTAGGGACGAAAGAAGCGGAAGCTATCGTACCTAAAGTAATAGAAAAAATCAAAGCTTATAAGGATAGAGGAGACAATATTTATTTTACAAAAGATACACACTTTGAGGATTACCTAGAAACCCAAGAAGGTAAGAACTTACCTGTACCACATTGTATCAAAGGGACAGAAGGCTGGGAGTTAGCTGATGAAATCAAAGTATTACACGAGGATATCGTAAAGTTACAGGAAGATCTAACGACTTTTGAGAAGTATATCTTTGGGAGTGAAGCGTTAGCTGATTATATAAGAGAACATAAGTTGGGGGAAGATACACTGGAAATAGAACTTGTAGGCTTATGTACGGATATATGTGTCTTATCTAATGCAATCATTATGAAAGCTTATATGCCAGAGGTGAAAATTATGGTAGATGCAGCATGCTGTGCAGGGGTGACACCAGAGACACATGCCAATGCACTAAATGCCATGAAGATGTGCCAAATTCAAATCGAAAATGAATAGGGGATGAGTTTGTGATAAGAGTTAATGGAAGGGTTATAGAAATGGGACATTTCCCAGATGGGACACTTCTTGTAAAGCATAAGGGGCAGGCGAGTACATGTATCGAATGGCAGTTTGAGAATAATGAGGAGCTTGTGGCACTCTACTTTTTAGCAAAGCATATTAAGACTAAGTGGGATGGTAGGATACGTCTAGTGATGAAGTATATTCCTAATGCAAGGCAAGACCGAGTCCATGGGGAAGAAGATATTTTTACACTTAAGTACTTTGCAGAGATGATTAATAGTTTAGGCTTTGAAGATGTATCTGTACTAGATGCCCATTCCAATGTAGCACTAGCACTTATAGATAGGGTGAAGCAACTCTCAGTAAAGCCTTATATTGAGGAGGCTATGACCCTTAGTAGAATAGAGAAAGATAAGGACATTATTTTCTTTCCAGATGAGGGAAGTAGCAAAAGATACAGTGGGATGGTGAACTTTCCACATGCTTTTGGCTATAAGAAGAGAAGGTGGGAAGATGGTGAAATAGTGGAGTTAGAAGTCATAGGAGAAGTACCAAAGGCGCCCTTTAATGCACTCATTATAGATGATATTAGTAGCTTTGGAGGCACGTTCTACCATGCAGCAAAGAAGCTTAAAGAACTAGGTGCTGACAAGATTTATCTCTATATAACGCACTGTGAAAACAGTATCTTACAAGGGGATTTGATAAAGAGTGGACTGATAGAGAGGATTTATACGACAGATAGTTTATTTACAGGAGAGCATGAGCTTATTACAGTTTCAAAATTGCGTTAGTTACACGTCTAAAATAAGGAGATGGGTATATGAGAGGAATCAGAGAAAGAAATGCTATCACAGTTACGGATTTTTATAAGATGTGTCATAGGGAGATGTACCCACAGGGAATGACAAAGCTTTATAGTACGTGGACACCTAGAAGCAATAAGTTCTTTCCTTATAGCAATGAAGTAGTATGGTTTGGACTACAAGGCTTTATGCAGGAGTATTTACTAGACTACTTTGATAATTATTTCTTTAAGCTGCCTTTAGAAGAGGTACTAGAAGATTTCAAATTATTAGTAGGTAATTGTTTTGATCCTGATATGGGAGTAGACCATATCAAAGCACTTCATAAGTTAGGCTATCTACCAGTAGAGATCAAGGCTTTACCAGAAGGAACATTGGTGCCTATCAATACACCGATGATGACTATCGAGAATACCCATCCAGACTTTGCATGGCTTACGAATTTTTTAGAGACTTTCATGAGTCAAAATCTGTGGAGTCCGACAACTACAGCAACGATAGCCTATGTATTCAATCATATGTTACAAGATTATCTAGAGGCGTGTGGTGAAGATGTAGGTATTGCAAAAAGTTTGTTTGGAGATTTTTCTCCAAGGGGTATGAGCAGTAGTGAGAGTAGTAAAGTAGCAGGTGCAGGGCACCTTTTAAGTTCTGTGAAGACTTCAGCCATTGAGGCGATTCGCTACATGATTACTATGTATGACGCTGACCTAGAGAAAGAAAAAGTAGGAGAATGGTCTGCAAGTGTGGAGCATAGCTGTGTATGTAGTAACTTCTTCTTAAACAATGAAGACGAGGAAGTATTTTTTAACAGGCTCCTTACAGAAGTTTATACCAACAAACCTTTTACCTATGTAGCGGACTCTTTTGACTTCTGGGCATTTGTATCAGAGAGCCTACCAAAGTTTAAAGATATCATTATGGCAAGGGATACTAAGGTATGTATCCGACCAGACTCAGGGATACCAGAGCTTATCCTTTGTGGCGATCTAGAAGGTGAGACAGAGCTTGAGAGAAGAGGTTTGGTAGAGGTACTGTGGGAAATCTTCGGCGGTACAGTGAATGCCAAAGGGTACAAGAAATTAGATAGCCATATTGGTATCGTATATGGTGATAGTATTACATTAGATAGATGCAAAGATATCTGTGAGAGGCTGCTTGCCAAAGGCTTCTGTGTCAATAATGTGGTGTTTGGGGTAGGTAGCTATACTTACAATATGATTTCTCGAGATACATTAGGTCATGCACTGAAGGCAACCTACTGTGAAGTAAACGGCAAGGCTATCCAAATCTTCAAGAATCCAAAGACGGACAAAGATGCGATGAAGAAATCACAAAAAGGCAAGGTGGCTATTGTAGAGAGAGAAGGCAAACTTACCCTTATAGACCAGCTTGATTCTGAGACAGAGCAGCAAGTAGAAGGAAATATGCTAGAGACAGTGTTTAGAGATGGAAAGATAGTGAGAAGGTCTACATTAAATGAAATAAGAAATAGAGTACATGATAATCAATTTTAAAGGTTGAAGTTAATCAGAAGGGGAGTGTGGGCGTAATGGCGGATTTTGATGCAAAGAAGGTAACAGGGGATATCATCAAGTGGGTCCGAGATTACTTTGAGGAGAATGGGCCACAGAGTAAGGCAGTAGTAGGAATTAGCGGGGGCAAGGATAGTTCAGTAGTAGCAGCACTTTGCAAAGAGGCATTAGGCAAAGAGCGGGTGTATGGTGTACTTATGCCTAGTGGCGTGCAAGATGATATTCGGTATAGTTATGATTTATGTGAGCATTTAGGTATCCCCTATACAGTAGTTAATGTTGGGGAGATAGTAGCTAAAGAGATGGAAACAATGGAGCTAGTAGCGAAACAATTAGGACTATCTGAGGTGACAGATGTCACTGGTATCAATACACCAGCACGTATTCGTATGACCACACTTTATGGGGTATCAGGGCTGGTAGGTGGACGTGTGGCTAATACTTGTAATCTTTCTGAAGACTGGGTAGGCTATGCCACAAAGTTTGGGGATGGTGCCGGAGACTTCTCTCCATTATCACAACTTACGGTA
>JBOGBZ010000212.1:0-4920 GCA_051656485.1 Cellulosilyticaceae bacterium | reverse complement strand
GTGATACGTCCCTGCTCTTTTTTTACTTGGAATTTCCCAATTGTTTTTACATTTTTTCTAATGGTGTCCACAAGTCTATTTTCGAATAGGTAACGGTTTTTACCTTTAATAGCGAGTTCGCCGTATTTTACTAAAAAGACGTTTTTCATCTTTTCTTACCTCCTGGTATAAATTTTCTAAGCATCATCACTTGCTTTTTAAGTACTTCTATTACAACATCCATATCTTCTTTGGTACAATCGTAGCCAAAAGAAAACCTGATGGCATTGTCTAAATCATCTGCTGTACACCCAATACTCGTAAGGGTCTTACTGGTTTGCACTTTATTTGAAGAACATGCGGAACCCGAAGATACATAGATACCTTGCTGTTCAAGGGCATGTAAAAGCACTTCTGCACGTACATTCTTGAAAGCCATATTTAAAATATGTGGCGCACCTTCTTCTAGGCTTGGCCCATTCACATGGGTATCTTCAATATGCTCTAAAATCTGTGTGGCAAGGTAGCTTTTCACTTCTTGATAATTGCTACGTAACGCTTCAAAGTGGTCATAGCAATACTTCGCTGCTGTATGCATCCCTGCAATACCTGGTACATTCTCAGTTCCTGAACGACTATTTTTTTGCTGACCACCACCATGTACTAAAGGTAGAAGTCGCACATTTTTATGTTTATAAAGTATCCCTACACCCTTTGGTCCATAAAATTTATGGCTACTGATAGAGAGTAGGTCAATCCATGTGCTACGTACATGAATTGGTAATTTTCCAAAAGCTTGTACCGCATCTACATGAAAAAGTGTCTGCGGGTTTTTAGCTTTGATGCACTTCCCTATGGCCTCAATCTCTTGAATAGTACCAATTTCATTGTTAACGTACATTGTACTTACAAGAAGGGTTTCTTCGTCAATGGCTTCTTCTAGGGCTTGTAAGGCAATAGAACCTTTATGGTCTACCTCTAGACGTACAATCTCAAATCCTTGTGTTTCTAAGTAACTAAACACATCACCTACTGATGGATGCTCAATTGCCGTCGTAATAATCTTATTGCCTGTGCGTTTATAAGCCATTGCGGTCCCTATGATGGCTAGGTTATTACTTTCTGTACCACCTGATGTATAAATAATCTCATCTTCTTTGCAGCCTAGGGCACTTGCAAAAAAAGCACTGCTTTCTTTAATGATATTTTCCGCTTGTATGCCTTTTTTATGCAAAGAGGATGGATTTCCATAGGCATTCGCCATCACATCGCTTACTTTTTCAATGACACTTGGTAAAGGCTTTGTTGTGGCTGCGTAATCTAAATAAATTTCTTTCATTTTGGTACCCTTTCATTTATGAGAGTTTTCCATAAAAAATGAGGGTAGTTCACCCCCATTTTATAAACTACTTACCTTTGAAATTGCTTGTAATACTCTGGTTTTTTCAAAAGGCTTAACGATAAAGTCTTTCGCACCTTTTTTGATGGCTTCTACTACTTTTGACTGCTGTCCCATTGCTGAACACATGATAATTTGTGTGTCCGGACTCACACGCAAAATCCCTTCGATGGCTTGTAAGCCATCCATTTCAGGCATGGTGATGTCTAAAGTCATCATATCAGGTTTTAACTGCTCTGCAAGTTGAATCGCTTCCATGCCATTGCCAGCTTCGCCTAGAACTTCATAGCCAGCCTCTGTTAGCATTTTTTTGAGAACGGTACGCATAAATGCTGCGTCATCTACTACCAAAAAAGTGAGGTTTCTCATGTGTCCATTTCTCCCATTTCGTACATAATATTTGTAAGTGCGACAAGACTTGCTGTCTCACTTCTCAAAATACGTTTGCCTAATGTTACTGATTGCACACCTGCTTCTAATGCATAGGCTACTTCGGCTTCTGTGAAGCCACCTTCAGGGCCAATAAAAATACCATACTTAAGGCTATGGCTAGCTTGTAAAACATCTCTTATGCCTCTTTTATCCTCATTTTCATAAGGGATAATCGATTTTATATTGTGTGTTTTTTGGTGAACGATGGCTTCTTTAAAAGTCATTGGCTGTGCCACGACTGGAACAATCCCTCTACCACTTTGTTTGGCCGCTGCTTCAGTAATTTTATTCCATCTATCTAATTTCGCTTGTATTTTTTTTGAGGTTTCAATCTTTACAACACAACGCTCTGTCATTACAGGAATAATATGCGTTACGCCTATTTCTACAGCCTTTTGGAAAACCCACTCGATCTTCTCACCTTTAATAAGGGGTTGATAAAGGGTCACTTCCACACTTGGCTCTGTTTCAGATGTTGATTTTAGCTGAATTTGTGCAATAATATGGTGTTGCTCTATTTCACTTATTATACACTTATAATCATTGCCTTGTCTATCATTTATTAAAATTTCATCTTCTACTACCAGTCTTAAAACGTTCTTCATATGATTAACGTTTTCCCCTTCAATGCGAATGAATGTCTCATTCACTTGCTGAGGTTCTACAAAAAACTTAGGCATTTTCACAGCTCCTTTTGCTTACGATCGCTACCCATTCTTTTTGCTCATGAATCTCAACAATTTCCCAACCATTTTTACGGATGGCATCGCATACGTCGTCTTTACGGCTATTAATAACACCTGATGCAATCCATACACCTTCTGGTGCGATTACTTTGTCTACTTGGTCTGCAAGTATGATGATTACATCCGCAATGATATTGGATACGACAATGTCACCTTTCTGATCCACAACATCTAAAAGGTTACCTGCTTTAACTGTCATCTGCTGATCCACATGATTAAAGTCAACGTTTTCTTTAGCTACACGTACTGCTACAGGGTCAATGTCTACACCAAGTACTTGTTTTGCGCCCATTTTAGCCGCAATGATCCCTAGTATACCACTTCCTGTACCAATATCTAGCACTTGGCTTCCTTCAGTAATGTACTGCTCCAGTAACATGGCACACATAGCTGTTGTTTCGTGTGTGCCTGTACCGAAGGCCATTCCTGGGTCCATCTCTATAATTAAATCATCTGTCTGAGCTTCATAAGCCTCCCATGTTGGCTTGATCACGAGATGCTCACCTAATTTAACTGGTTTGTAGTATTTCTTCCATTCATTAGCCCATTTTTCTTCTGGGATATCTACTAAACTAATCTTACCTGTACCAATATTTAAAAACTCACTTATATGCATCAGATGGTTTTTAATCACTTCTATCTTTTCTGGTACATTGATTTCTGTAGAGAAATACGCTTTAACTACCACAGTGTCCATATCTTGTGCAAGTAGGCTTTCATCTATAAAGTCATAAATAACTTGTGTACGGTCTTGAGACACCACGTCTTTTGGGTCACAGATTTCTACACCACCTGCTTGTTCTTCTACTAAAAAATAGCTAATCGCTTCGACTGCTTCTGTTGTTGTTTCTATTGCCACTTGAATATAATCCACTGGGTAATCCTCCTAGGTTTTCTTGTTTTTGTCTCGTCTTATTTGCCAAAGAATTTTTCTATTTTCTTTTTGAAGTTCATTTGCTCTGGTTGTTGTTCTTCTGTTTGCTCGGCAAACTCACGAAGTAAATTCTTCTGCTTTGATGTCAGGTTCTTTGGTACTTCGATATACACTTCAACGTATTGATCACCACGATGCTTCTGGTTACGTAAGCTTGGAATACCTTTACCTTGTAATCTGAAGGTTGTACCTGTCTGTGTACCTTCATGAATGCTGAACTTCACATTCCCATCAAGGGTTGGAATCGATAACTCTGCACCTAATGCTGCTTGTGCAAAAGTAATTGGCATACGCATATGCACATCCATATCACGACGTTCAAAGAGCTCATGTGGTTTAATGTAGATCGTTACAAGTAGGTCACCATTTGGTGCCCCTGCATCACCTGCTTCACCTTTTCCTGTCACACGAAGTGTCTGGCCATGATCAATCCCTGCTGGGATACTTACTGTTATTTTCTTTGATGTACGTATTTTACCTTGACCATGACATGCTGTACAAGGGTCTTTTACGACTTTTCCTTCTCCATGGCATGCATCACATGTCTGTACGCTTTGCATTGCACCTAAGATTGTACGTTGTGTCACGCGGATTTGTCCTGTACCACCACATTTCCCACAAGTCTCTGGTGTGGTTCCTGGCTTAGCCTTGGTCCCATGACATGTGCTACAAGTCTCAGCAGTTTGAACTTGCATTTCTTTTTCTACACCGAATGCAGCTTCTGCAAAGTCCACTTGAATGGTCTGACGGATATCAGCCCCTGGACGTGGTCCACGTTGTCTTTGACGACCATTGCCGCCACCACCAAAGAAGTCACCAAATACACTACCAAAAATATCTCCCATATCAAATTCAAAACCGCCGCCATTAAAGCCGCCAGCACCACCGCCCATTTGGTCAAAAGCACTATGACCGAAACGATCGTATGCACTACGTTTTTCTGCATCACTTAATATTTCATAAGCCTCTGTTGCTTCTTTAAACTTAGCTTCTGCACCTGCATCCCCTGGATTTGTATCGGGATGGTATTGCTTTGCAAGCTTTCTATAGGCTTTCTTAATTTCTGCATCTGCTGCACCTTTTTGGATGCCCAGCACCTCATAATAATCTCTTTTTGCTGACATTTCATTCACCATCCTATTTTATTCGCTTTTTCTATTATACTAGGCATCTTATTGCCTTACAACTACTAACCTTCTGTCAACGAACGAAACAGCCAAAGAGAAGACTACTCTTTGACCGTTTCCACTGTTGTTATTCTTCTTTGAAGTCAGCGTCAATCACATCATCATTTGCAGATGACTGTCCTTGGCCACCCATATCTGCTGCGCCTTCTGGTGCTGCTTGACTATACATTTTTTCTGAAATGCTGTAGAACACTTGAGTTAATGCTTCTTTTGCATCTTTAAGTTCTTGTAATTCGCTATCTG